>JAGQOZ010000548.1 GCA_020426955.1 Planctomycetales bacterium | reverse complement strand
AACGCAAACCATCGTGTCGAATGGACTGATCCGGGTTCGGCCCTACCGTCGCAGCGGGAACGGACTCGGCGTCGGCATAGCGAATCAACAGCTCTTCACAGTCAATGGTGTCAAATCCGCCCAACGCATTTGCTTGCGCCAATTGCACATTGCGACTCAAACGAATCGAATGACGCAGCAAATCCATTTCCAACGGCCCGGCACAGCGCACATCTACCGGTCCGCGATCACTTGTTTCTTTTGTGTCTCGATTCTGCGAATCTGGACGATCATCAAACAACGAACCCTTTTGAAAGTCAATGTGCAGCGAATCCAACTTAACCAGATCAATTCGATCGATGGCGGACATGCCGTCCTTGTTCTTGATAGCGTCCGAAGTGTCTCGTAACTTGATTACCAAGTGGGTACCGCTACCGTGACTTCGTTCGTAGCGGAATTGCACATGGTTGGTCGTCCAGATTTCCTCTTTGTCTATGTTGATGTTCTCAGCCACCAACTCCAGCTGGCCTTTGCCTTGGTCGTCACCTTCGCAATGAATGCGAACCTGGCCCAATAGTTGACTGGCCACCGGTTCACCGACGGTTGCGGTTCGTAAATCCAAGGGTTGATCAAAGTACAGTACCGCACCAGCAGGCGCTTGCAAGATAATAGGCGTTTGGGGCGGAGCACCCGGCGTCGGCGGTTCGGAATAGACCACTACGGTACAGGGCTGGATGATGACGCTGCCGTCTTCCTTGGTCTTGTAGTCTTGAAACAGCAAGCACGACTTGTCATTCCGCAAGACTTTGGACGATGTCAGTTCCCAGGAATCGGCGGGAAAGAGCCGAGCGAGCCCGCTGCGAAAGACGTCGGTATCGACACTGGGCGTGGCCTGAGAAACCGTTCGTTTACGCGCGGCTAAATTCGGTTCAACCAACGGCACCACCGTCCACGAATAGACGCTGTACGCGGCGTACACAGCGCAAAATGCGAAAACGGTTCGAGCCAAACGGTTCTTCATGAACGTAACTTTAGCATCCTGCCTACGACCAAAACTACTGATAGCGTTGGATCAAATCATCCCAACGTTTTTGGGCTTTCAAAATGGTTTCAATGGTTTCGCGGACCGCTCCTTTGCCGCCCGGAATTTTGGTCACCAATTGAGCCGCCGACCGCACTTCCGCCGCCGCGTCCGCCACAGCCACGGGTAAACCGACGGCTTTCAGGACGGGCAAATCGGTCAGATCGTCTCCGATGTAGGCTACTTCGTCTATGGTGATTCCTTGCTGTTGCACAATTTCATGCACCGTGGGTAGTTTTTTTTCGAACCCTTGGCGAACAATCTGGACGCCCAATTCGGCCGCTCTCACTTTCACAATGTGCGAATTTCTGGCCGTCACAATGCCGAACGGATAACCCGCTCGCTGCCACAACTTAATCCCCAATCCATCACGAATATGAAACTTCTTGATTTCGATCCCCTGATTGTCGAAGATCACTCCGCCATCCGTCAGCACTCCATCCACGTCCGACAGCAGCATCTTGATTTGTTGGCAACGAGCGTCCAGTTTCATGGCGATTACTTTGTCCAGGTACTTCTTTTACGCAGCTTGGCTGCGATTCGTTTGCGCCGACGTTCGATTTTCTTCCGTTCGGATCGCTTGATCATCGTGCGGCAAGAACCCAACTACGTCCGTGATGTCAATCATGCCAATGGGTCGGTCCTGCGAATCCAGCACGGGAACTTCACTAATTTTATTTTCTACCAGCATATCGACTGCCAGCGTGGCTGGCGACTTGGTGCGAACCCATTTAGGACTCTTGGTCATCACGGCCGCAATCGGCTGATCCAAGCGAAAGTCCTGCTGTTGTTCCAGCATTCTGGCCAGATCACTATCGGTAAAAATCCCAGTTAACTGTCCTTGGTCGTTGGTCAAAATGACGGCCCCGCTGCGTCGGCCCGGCTTGCCAGCGTGAACCAGCAACGTTCGCACCGACTGGTCTTGATGTCCGGTGCGACACTGCGTCACCGGACGCATGATTTCGTCCACGGTCGTCAGCTTTCGCCCCAAACTGCCGGCAGGATGTAGCCGCGCAAAATCTTCCGCCTCAAATTGTTTCAGGCGACTGACCACCAACGCCAGAGCGTCTCCCAAGGCTAACATCGCCGTGGTGCTGGTGCTGGGCGCCAAACCCAAACTACAGGCTTCCGAAGTTGTTCCCGTGGCAATCACCGTTCGAGCCGCCTGGGCCAGCCGATTTTCCGTCGAACCGGTGATGGCAATCAACGGTACGTCCATCTGTTTGAGCGAAGAAAGCAGTCGCAATAATTCTTCCGTTTCACCGCTGTGCGAAAGCGCCAACACCACGTCGTTGGATCGAATTCGGCCCAAATCGCCGTGAACCGCCTCGGCCGGATGCAAGAAATGAGCAGGAGTTCCCGTGGATGCTAGTGTGGCGACAATTTTTTGGCCAATCAATCCAGCTTTTCCCATGCCCGTCACAATGACAGAACCTTGGCAATGCATGACCAGCTCGACCGCGTCGCAGAATCGGTCGTCCAAGTGGTCGGCCAATTTCAGCAACGCATCAGCTTCTTGTGACAACACGTCACAGGCAAAACTCAGTTGTTGAAATCGATTCATCTTGGTCGACATCTTCCATGGTCCTGAATACTGCAACGACGGGCACTCAACTGTGCCGGCAGCCAATCGCGCTTTGTGTTGATATTGTTGACACAACACTGCGGAAGCTCGGCGAGGCCGCGGATTCTAACCGGACATGCTATTTGTGACAACGCAAACGTTCGAGACCACCTGAAACGGTAGTTTTGAAGTTGTGCTTTTTCCTAGCCCCAAACGTCAGTCCGATTTTTCCCTGCCCGGAACGTCCGCTTTATCCTAGCCCGAAGCGTGAGCGAGGGAAAACGGAGTGGTTCACTGGTCCCTCGCTGACGCTTCGGGCTAGGAAAAGGCGGATGCTTCGGGCTAGGAACCGACGCACTCTGCGGGATAGAACGCACTCTATTACGGTCGCTAGCAGAAATACATCTTGCACGAATTATTGCCTGCCCGTACAGTCTGCCACCCAAGCCAGACTGACCAATGTCTGGAAGGCTACTGATCCAGTCAGAATCGGTTTATGGAGGAACCGGAATGTCCCGCAATCGGATTCGATTTTTCTTTGGTACCGTGCTAGCCGCAACGCTGTTGCTTTCGGCTCATTCGTATACTTCGGCACAGCAGACTCGTCGCACCAACCCGGTTCGCTCCCGGAACCAAACGCCAGCGGCGAGACCCACAGCCAATCGAGCGGCGACTGGAAACGCTGCTGCCGCCAAACCTTCGCCGCGAACCACTTCACAAACTGCGGCTGGCAAGAAGCCTCAGGTCATGGCCGTGGTCAATGGCGAAACGATTTCTCGTACTGACCTAGCCAAAGAATGCCTCAAGCGATACGGCGAACCCGTCTTGGAAAGCGTGGTCAACAAGAGCCTGATTTTCCAAGAATGTAAACGCAAAGGCATCACGGTCTCGGCGCAAGATGTCGAACAAGAAATTGCGCACATGGCCGAACGCTTCAACATGTCGGTCGGTCGCTGGTTGGAACTGCTACAGGAAGAACGAAACGTCACGGCCGAACAGTATCGCCGAGATATCATTTGGCCGACCGTGGCGCTAAAACGTTTGGTGGCCAGCGAATTGACGGTCTCGCCAGAAGAATTGGCCAACGAATTTGAATCAGAATATGGACCCAAAGTTCAGGTGCGCATGATTGCCACCAATTCACAGAACGATGCCAACGCCGTGCTGGCCAAAGCCAAAGCAGGCGAAGACTTTGGCAAACTGGCCAAGAATCATTCGGTAGATGCCAACAGCGCAGCTGCTCGAGGCCTGATACCGCCGATTCGAAAACATATGGGCGATGATGCCATTGAAAAGGTCGCCTTCGCACTCAAGCCTGGCGAAGTTTCGCAGGTGATTCCGTTCGCCAATCAATTCCTGATTCTGAAATGCGAACGACACTTGGCGGCGTCGCAAATTTCGCCCGAATTCAAACAAGACGCAGAGAACCGTCTGAAAGAACAAATCTTGGATC
>JAGQOZ010000547.1 GCA_020426955.1 Planctomycetales bacterium | reverse complement strand
TGCCAAACTGGTGGCGGACAATCGCAACGACGCGCAAGTGATTGAAGAACTGTTCCTGCGCTTTTTGGCTCGTCCACCGCACGCCGGTGAACTGCAAGTTTGTTTGGCAACACTGGAAGCTGCTCAGACCGACGCTACTGCGGCTGAGAATGCTCGGGACCAGATTTTGTCACAATTGGCCGCCAAGCAAGCAGAATGGGAAGCGTCGGTCGGTCAGCCGGTGGTGTGGACCACGGTCTCGGAGGCGGTTGCCAATTCCGAGCAGCGAGCGGAATTTCGGACGTTGGATGACGGTTCGATTTTGGTTTCGGGCGAACGACAGAAAGATGTGTACGAAATTGAATTCACCACCGAATTGTCGCAGGTCGGCGGCTTTCAACTGGAACTTTTGCCGCACGAATCGTTGGCCAGCGGCGGGCCAGGACGAGCGGACAATGGGAACGTAGTTCTGAGCGAATTCACGGCCGACGTGCTGGCAGCAAATGGCGACGTCATGGAAGCATGCCAATTACAACAGGCATCGGCTGACTTCAGTCAAGATGGCTGGCCAGTGGCGGGCGCCATCGACGGGAATCTGGCCACGGGTTGGGCCATTATGCCTGAATTCGGCAAACCGCATACGGCGACCTTTGCGTTGGCCGCGCCGGTGGTAATTCCGGATGGCGGACGATTGCGGATTCGTCTTTCGCAGCAATATCCCGATGGCAAACACAACATCGGGCGTTTTCGTATTGCCGTCACCGATGCAACCAATCCATTGGATGGCGATGCGATTCCGCAAGCGGTTCGCGAAGCATTACAAGTCGAAGCGTCAGAGCGAACGGCGGAACAAAATCAACAGATTGCGGACCATGTTCGTTCCATCCACAGCGACCTGGACGAAGGCCGGAAATCGCTTGACCTCAGAATCCGACAAGCCGAACAATATCGCTTGACCGGCATGCAGGATATTGCCTGGGCGTTGATCAACAACCCCGCGTTCTTGTTCAATCGCTAAACGCAAATGAAACTCGACTAAAGTGCGAAACCAGCTGAACTTTCCATTGCTTGGTTGCGTAGGACGTCGACCAATACAAGCCGTTATGTTGTGATTCGTCCGAGTTTGAGATTGACGAATACAACGGACTTGCTACATTGAAACCAGTTTATGTTTCTGCCGAAAAGGCATGATTCACTGGGAATGTGCGGATGGTTCGACTCTCAAGAACGACGGAAAAATCGCTTCAACGCAGCGTTGTCTGGCTGTTGTTGTTAGCGTTTGTGTCGTTGTCGACCATGGCGGACGCATTGCATTTTTGTCCCGGTTCGGAACATGATTCGGCCGTCGGCGGTTCGTGTCAACATTGCGCGTTTCACGGACAAAACCCGTTTGGACATGCGTCGGATGCAGAACCGACGGCTCCAACAGCAGACGCCGACAGCGACTGTGCCATCTGCCGCTTTTTGGCTCAGCATCAGGCAGCCACGTCGTTTGATTCTTCCTTGCCATTTTGCGAAATGGTTTCTCCGCTGTTGCTAACCAGCGCCGTCGCTCCGGAATGTCGACTGGAACGAACCAGTCAAGCTCGAGCCCCGCCCGTTCTGGGCTAAATTCGCGTTTTTTCGAATTCCACGAATGGTGCGCCGTTGTTTTTTGAACCGCAGGACGCTGCGCGCTGCGAACGGTCCGTTCGCCTGTCGCTTCGCTTAGTGAATCTTTTAGATGCAACTGGCGGCTGCGTATCTTTCGTGAATTCTAGCGAATGTCATTGCGCGTTAAGCGCTGGATGTTGCCAGATGTCAAACACTTGGTTCGGCCCGTGATTTCTGTGTCCACAGATCACGGCAATCAACAACGCGCCTTAATGGAATTTCACGGTAAGGAAAACGGACAAATGAATACGACGCTTAGCAAACGCACAGCGTTCACGTTGGTCGAGTTACTAGTAGTGATCGCCATCATCAGCATCTTGGTGTTGCTGTTGTTGCCCGCCATCAATGCTGCTCGAGAAGCCGCGCGGAACACGCAGTGCAAGAACAATATTCGGCAGTTGGCGTTGGCCGTGGTGCAACATGAAGGCGTGTATGGTCACTTTCCGATTTCGCAGACTGCCAGTGGAAAAGCGTTGCCGAACAATCAGTGCGACGGTGGTTTCTACAGTTGGCACGCAAGGATTCTACCGTTCATCGAAGCAACCAATGTTTATCAGCAGATTGACTTCAAGCAGAACATGGCCGATTCGTGCAATAACGGCGAACACGGTTTGTTTCGAGCAGAACATCCGCATGCCGCCGTTGCGTCACAGACGATTGATACGTTCTTGTGTCCTTCGGACTTTTCCAACAACGGCGGAAACGAATTGATCATGGGAGTGAATACGGCACCAGACAACTATGCCGGTAACGCCGGGTGGCCTTCGCTGACCACCGGTATCAACGGAGAACGCAGCACGCCTGGAAAATACAATGGCTTGATCAGCGTGGTGAATGTTCGCAGCAACAACAAATGGCTGCCTAAGAGCGGAGTTCGTGCGAAAGATGTAAGGGACGGATTGTCCAAAACGGCTTGCGTGGCCGAACGACTGATCCAACACGGTCTGTCACAGATCAACATTCTGAATGGTTCCAAGAAGACTCTTTCGTTTCACATCACGGAACAAGCCAGAACGTTAGAGGCCATGGTCGAACGCTGTCGGCCGGAAAACACGCATCCCGACTTGACGAATTCCGCGTATTTGGGCCGCTCCTGGATTTCAGGTTGGGCGCCGACCGGTCCCACTTACATGCACGTGAAAGAACCGAATTCCAATCACTGCCACTTCAGTCATAGCGACACCACGGGAGACTTTATCGTCACGCCCACCAGCAATCATCCGGGCGGAGTGAACGTGGCATTTGCAGATGGCCACGTAGCGTTTGTGCCGGACGGAGTGACCATGAACGTGTGGTGGGCCATGGGAAGTCGCAACGGCGGGGAACGCAATGCGGAAACTTATTAGGACAAAGATGAACGACATGAAAGACAAATGGAACGATCCGTTGATTGTTGTGGGGATCACGGCGCTGATAATTTGGTGTGCCGCGTTGCCGATTAGTGCTCAGCATTCGGACATCACGATTAGCTTGGTTGGCAATCAGTTCCAAACGAATCAGGACGTCTATCCGGCCAATTTTCCGACTTTTGGCATTGCCAGCCAATATAGTTCCAATCCAGGTTTCTCGTCGGAATCGGATGTGGGTGGCGGAATTGGAGCCAACGATCAGCTGGCCTACAACGTTCTGGATAACTTGTGGTTTTGGGATGGCCAGCAAATGGCGGACTTGCCGGACGAAGTGCAGATTCGTATCCAGAATATTCCTTCGTCCGTGCCCGATACGATCGTTTCGAATCAAACGGGCCGACAAGATGCGACGTTTTCGCCAGTCACCAATCGCATTGGCGCCGCATCTGGGTCAGGCGAAGTTCATTCGCACTTGAATTATTTCTTGGAACCGAATGACGGCAATTTCGTGCCGCCCGCTGGTGTGTATGGCTTGTTGCTGCAGTTGGTGACCGAACGCTCGGAAGTGGAGCCGTCCAATCCGTTTGTGATTGCCTTCAACTTTGGCGCGTTGCCGGAAGAATATGACGCGGCGGTGGCCGCCTTTCAGCAACGACTGAACTCGCCCACGCTGCCGGGTGATTTTGATCAAGATGGTCAATTGACCGTGATGGACTTGGACCTGCTGACTCAGGCGGTTGGTACAGGCAACACGTCCATGGATTTTGATCTGAATCAGGATGATGACGTAAACCAAGCGGATCGTCAGATCTGGGTAGAACAGCTGAAGCGAACCTATTTTGGCGACGCGAATTTGGATGGCGAATTTAGCAGTGCGGACTTAGTCACGGTGTTTCAGCAAGGCGAATACGAAGACGCCGTCACGGGGAATTCGACATGGGCTGATGGAGATTGGAACGGCGATGGCGAATTCAGTTCGGCGGATTTCGTGATGGCGTTTCAAGGCAACGGCTACGAACAAGGACCTCGTCCCAATCTCCATTCGGTCCCCGAACCAAATCGACTGTGGCTCTTTGCTTTAGTACTACTATGCTTTCGTA
>JAGQOZ010000546.1 GCA_020426955.1 Planctomycetales bacterium | reverse complement strand
TGCGAGGAAAACATCACGCCGACTCCCACGACGTACACAAAAAATGGCAGGAATGTACACAGTGGATTGTTCTGGCATAGACCAAGTCCCGTCATTGTCACGGTGGACAACACGCATGCAACGCAACCGATTCGTCCCAATCGTTCTGCCGACACTATGGTTGCCAGGGTTCCAGCGACGATACGTCCGATGCTATTCGCGCCAACGACCAAGATCGGCACAATCCCCACGCCGATGTGACTGGAGCCTGCCCATGCCTGCAAATAGGGCAGGGCACTGGTGTAAAAGACAACAATGCCGCCACCAGCCAGGCACATGCGAGCGGCAATGCGTGTGTATTCGAATCTGACCAGTAGCGTTCCATACGACTTTACCGAAGCGACCAAGCGTCGTCGCGCCGGTTCGCGGGAAATTCGAATAATCGGTACAGTGCGAAAACTGGTGATCCACAGAGCGAATCCCAAACAAGCTTGCAGGTAAAAAAAGTAGCGCCAGTCTGCCCGGGCTAAGACCAGACCCAAATTCATCGCCAGCGCCGGCGCCCAGATGACGATAACGCTGGTGAACGAGAGTGCTCGAGTGGCCTTGGCTTGGTTGGGACAGCGATCAAAAATGAGCGTGTTGCCAATACCACCCATGGCTCCAACTCCGATCGATTGCACCGCCACTCCCACCAGCATGCTGGCAAAGTTGACGGCCACGCCGCACAATATCGATCCCGCAACCAAGCAAGCTAACTGAATCAGCAAGATGCGTCTCGTTCCAAATGTCTCCGACAGCGCGCCGACACAAAACTGAGAAGCGGCTGATCCAATCAAGAACACCGGAATCAGCGCTTGAGCATTGTCGACGGCTAGGCTGGCTGCGACAAACGGGACAAGGATGAAGAACACAGCTCCGGCGAACTTGGCGGTAAAACGCAGGCCCACCGACAGCAACAACAACGGGCCTGACATTACACTGCTCCTTGCAATTTCATTTCGTGTTCTAAACGAAGCAGATCTTCCCGAATGGCCTGTCGCAACTGCTGGACGCCAGTGGATTGATGGCCAAATCGGTCTGCCAGCTGAAAGTACTTAGTCAGATGTTGTCGAGCGATTCCGCCGATCTTGGGGATTCCGCCAATTTCGCGAAGCAACTGCAGTTCCCACGCGGCGTGTCGATCCGCCAGCAATTTGATCAATCCGCGAACGGTATAAAATGCGGTCGAATTTGGTTCGTTGGCGGCCATGAGTGTACCGAGCCGCTGTTTGGTTGATTCGGAGATGGTGGGACGAGCGAATTTGGCAAACGTGCGAATGATTCGCATGGTCGTTTGCAGTGGAGCGCGTTTGACGTCGAATTCGTTGATCAGCTCGGCCGATTCACTTCGCCAACTATGATATCCATGAAATTCGTCTTCCACATCGGCTTGCCTTAGTGACAACGGAGTGTCATCGTTCAGGTGCGACAACTGTTGGACAAGCGACCTCTTTCGACTCACTTTGATGCGAACTTTGTCGACATTCATGATTCCGTTCAGCAGCATGTCTTGATGCGAATGAAACACCGTCAGATCCAGGATTTGTCGAGCTTTGTCTATCAGGAACAGCCCGAAGCCAGCGTTGTAGTTGTAGGCCGCTTCTGTGGGAAGTTCCGGGTTGGCTCGGCGCCGAGGTCGTACGTCATGCGCGGAAAACTCGCCCGTTTCCGCACTGGCCAAACGTCGTCCCATTTCATGAGCTGTCTCCGCCGTCATTTCTTGGCCAAAGCAAACAAAAATGTCTAGGTCTCGCATCACCAGCGGATCGGCAAATAGACAATGGTCCAAAATGGCCAAAGAACTACCGGCTCCAATGTAAAGTGATTCGATACCGTAGTGTTGGTAAAGCAATTCCAGTAACGCCGCTAAGCGATCAGAAATATTGGCAAGCTCGGGGGAATCGACGCCGGACGCCGGTTGGGCTAGGTTTGAAGCAAAAGCAATCATAGGAAAATCCTCGTAAAGCAATGTGTTGTGGTTGGTTCTGCTGTCCATACAGCACCGAGGCTTTTCTGTGACGCCGATTTGGGAAAGAAATTTAGAAGAGGCATACAATGGAGACGCAATTGCCGCAGCGGCCGTATGCGGAATTCATGGAGTTCGATGTGCAAGAAATGTTGGCGCGAAGCCAAGCGAACTTTACCGAACTGAATCGGCGTCGTTCGGTTCGTAAGTTTTCAGACCGTCCGGTCGATCGCCAAGTCATCCAGTGGTGTGTGCAGTCGGCAGGAACAGCTCCCAGCGGAGCGAACCGGCAGCCATGGCATTTTGTCGTCGTTCAAGACCAGAACGTGAAGCAGCGCATTCAACAATTGGCCGAAGAAGAAGAGTATGCGTTTTATCACGGCGCAGCGCCGGAGACTTGGGTAAATGCCGTGCGCCCATTGGGAACCGATGAACACAAACCGTTTCTGTCTGCGGCGCCCTATCTGATTGTGGTTTTTGCGGAACGTTATCAGGAACTTGCTTCTAACGAACAGCAGAAAAATTACTACGTTAGCGAATCGGTCGGCATTGCCACCGGGCTTCTGATTCAGTCGCTGCATCACGCCGGGCTGGCGACGTTGACGCATACGCCCAGCCCCATGAAGTTCTTGAATCAAGTGCTCCAGCGTCCATCGTCAGAGCGCCCCTACTTGATCTTGGTAACGGGGTATCCGGCAGCCGATGCCACCGTGCCCGAACTGACTCGTAAGCCACTGGCAGAATTAGCCACGTTTGTTTGAGATTACCGACGCCCAAGAATTTTGGGCTTCGTCAAGCGGGCTCGGCGATTCACGCTCGCGGTCTATAATGATCAGAATATTGCTCGTCACAAAGACTCTTTCATTTCTCAGTTGAAACGCACATGAAAATTGCCTTGATTGGATGTGACACCGATTCGTTCCAGATCATTCGATGGCTGGCCGCACGTCCGCAGTACGAATTGACGACGGCATACTCCGTCGGTTCGTTTCGAACGAGTATTGCGGAACGTTTCCCCAAAGCTCTGATTTCTGATGCGTGGGAAGATGCGCTGGCCGGTGCCGAACTGGACGCCATGGTGGTTGCCGGGCGAAGCTTGCCCGACACCGAACAGCACGCCGATCAACTCCGGAAAATCATGTTGGCCGAAATTCCTTTGCTGGTTTGTCATCCGCTGTGCGAAGCCATTTTGGGGCTGGAGCTAGAGATGATTCAGCGAGACACTAAACTGGCGATTGAACCGTTTTATCCACTGCTGGGCCATCCTGCACTAGATGATCTGCAACGCTTGGCGCACCAGGCAAACGAACAAGGTGAACCGTATGAACAACTCGTGATAGAACGGAACTTAGCAGATCGAAGCAAGCAAAACGTGTTGCGAACAGTCTATCAAGACGCGTTGCCCATGCGCCGCATTATGGGAAAAGTCACGCACGTGGGAGCGATGGGGATTTTTCAGGCGGACAGCGATTTTGCCAATCTGGGCGTGCATATGACCGGAGGAACCATCGCTGGACGCTGGTCGTGCGGTCCAGTCGTCGACTTCTGTGGCATCCGCTTGCAACTGTTGGGTGGCAGCCGTCGAGTGGTCGTGTCGCTGGAGACGGACGAACATGGATTCGCACGAAACGGTCAATTCGTTCAGCCAGACGGTCAGCAGAAAGACTATGCCGAACATGATTCTATTGCCGTGGCGTTTGACAATCTTCGTTCGCGCATGGCCGGATTATCAACGGACGCGAGGTGGGAAGAATCGTGCCGAGCGTTAGATGTGGGCGATGCCATTGAAATGAGCTGTCGCCGAGGTCGGACGATGGAGTTGATGTCCGAACAGCCTACCGAAGAAGGCACATTTAAGACCATCATGGCAGCCAGCGGTTGCGGCCTGATGATGTGGATTCTGCTGATGTTTGTCATCTACACCATTTTTCTCCCTGATGTAGGTAGCTTCTGGCACGTCGCCTGGATGATTCTGATTTTTGCACCGTTGTTCGTTTTCCTTCCGTTGCAGTTCTTGAAACTTTTGTTTCGACGTAGCGAATCTGATTCGCACGCAAACTAGAGGTAGTTCCGCGACGGTGGAATTTGACAGTCCAA
>JAGQOZ010000545.1 GCA_020426955.1 Planctomycetales bacterium | reverse complement strand
AAGCTGATTCGCCAAGGCATGTTGATTGAATCGTGGGGCTTGAAACAGCAAGCCGCCGATGGTTCGTTCCCGAAAACCGGCGACGCGGTTCACAGTACGTCTCTGTTCCTGGAAGCGACCGGCCGCGCCATCTTGTTAGCTCGAGCGTACCAGCATCCTCAGCTGCAACAAATAGAACAACATTGGTCGCCGCGAATGATCAAGATGGCGGAATGGATCAATCAACCGGAGGTGAGCGAACCCAAACGAGACGTCAATCTGGAGCCGTTCACGCACCGCTATTTTCTTCGTGGATTGGGCCTGCTGCTGGCAAGTCGAGTAGCACGAAACGAGCAGTTTGACCAACAAGCGATTGAATTCGTTCGCCAAGGCCTACAACAACAGCAAGCCGACGGCACGTTGCCCGAACGCAACGGTTTTGATCTCAGCTACCAATCGCTTGGCATGAACTACGCCGGGCGGTTCTACTTTTGGACGAACGACAAAGAAGTCCAAACACAAATTGCCAACATGTTGTCACAGTCTTTGCCGATCATTGACGACCATATCGACGATGCCGGTATCGTGCGACTGGATGACAGCAGTCGAAGTAACGAAACCAGCCGCAGTGGCAAAGCCAAACGCTTTGACTACTTCAATGCGGTACAAGCGTATTTGCTGGCGGAACGCATCACCAGTCAGAAACGCTACCGAGAAATCGCGGAGTTATTGGCGTCGGCCTATCAGGCGAACCAATGAGCCCATGCGGTGGCGGAAATTACCAGTCTACACGTTTGGCTGCGATCGCCGGTGATTTTTCGGATTCGTCACCTCGTCCATTACCATTTTCTTCAACGCTCGTTTACAGATTCGTCACCACACCTCGGCTGGCCAAATCTTGGGCCAACTGGATATGGTTTGTATACTGCACCGCATCGATACCGGCTTTCAAAGCTCCTTCCACATTTTCCATGCGGTCATCCATGAAGAAAATTTCTTGCGGTTCACATTGCGCTTGTTCGATGGCTACCTGATAAATCTTGGCGTCCGGCTTCATCGATTGCTGTTCGTAACTGAGTATTCGATTGTGAAAACAATGTGTCAAAACGTTGTAGCGTCCGTTGGCAACGTAGTTCCAATGTCCGCTGCACGTATTGGACAGGATTCCCAAGCGATATCCGATGGTTCGCAAATGCACCACCAGCGAAACAATTGGTGAATTCAATTCAAAGATGGCGGCGTTGGCATGAATAATCTGCGAATCATCCGCGGACGAACCGGTGATGGCGCGAAACTCCTGACAGAACTCGGCTTCATCCAAAAGCCCCGTTTCAAACTTGTCCTGCAGCCCGCTGTCGTAGATCTGTTGCTGAATTGATTCTGGCGAACCATTGGACAATTCACTTAACGCTTGACAAGCAATCCCGTGGTCAAAGGTGACCAACACGTTTCCCAAATCAAAATAGATATGCCGAATGGGCATGCAATACATCCTTTTGCAATCAACAAATAAGGCAAACTCGCAGACAACCAAGCGTTAGTCGAGTTCACGGATTTCAATATCTTTGTACCACGCTTCACTGGGTGGTCCGCCGTGAATCTGCACGGCAATCACTCCGGACGTAGCAATGTCGGCGTCTTCTTCTTGGTAATCCACCGTCTGCACGCCGTTCAGCCATAGCTGGATCCGATTTCCTTGGCAGCGAATCTTATAGTCGTTCCAGTCATCCGTTTTGACTAATTCACTTTCGTTCTTGTCGTGAGACGCCAAGACTTTGTTGCGTCTGGATTCATCGTATAGTTTGCCCCACCAACCGGCACCTACGTCGGCTTGGTAACCGCTTACTTCGTGATGATCGGGAATGCGTTTGGTACGAATCTGAATCCCCGCATTTGCTCCTTCGCCCAAGACCTTTACCTTAAGCGTCAATTCGAAATCACCGTACTCTTGTTTCGTGCACAGGAATTCATTGCGCGCTACCGGTCCGTCCAGACTTCCACCGACAATGGCACTGTCTTCAATTCGAAACACATCCAAATTTCCTTCCCAACCGTCAAACGTCTTGCCATCAAACAGTTGGACGGCGGACTGGGCGTCGGCTGTAACTGCAACCGGTGGTTCGGTGCAACCAGCCAGACAACTCGCGGCCAGCAACACCACCCAGCCGTACATAAGCTCAGAATACAAGGACATGATCGGCAGCCTCCCAAAACGGACCATCTTTGAACCAACGATACCACGCGTTTTTCCGGACCACTATCCTCGCGTGCCAGAAACCGCTTGTCTACCGGACGACGCCACTTCGCCGCTACCCTTGGCGTCGATTTCAAACTACAATCGCTCGTTTGGATGGCATTCGCTCAAACGGTTGATGGCAATCGTAGTCAGCAAGCATAGCGTTTGGCGCTAGAAGCCTCGCATCCCAAAGGCGCCAACACAGTTGCCGCTGGCGGTATCAACTCGAGCTATCCGGAAGTTATTGATGAAAACAGGCCTACGACCCGGCGATTCCCCAATGGGGAATCCTTCAGGTCCGAACCAAAAATGTGGAGTCCGATCCAGATGACCGACGGTTTGAACAAATACAGTAGTCGAATTACGCAACGCAAGAGCCAAGGCGCGTCTCAGGCGATGCTATACGGCACCGGCATGACCGAAGACGACATGAACAAACCGCAAGTCGGGATCGCCAGCGTTTGGTACGAAGGCAACACTTGCAACATGCACCTGCTGGACTTAGCCGCCAAAGTCAAGGAAGGTGTTTCTGCTGCGGATATGGTAGGCATGCGATTCAACACCATTGGTGTCAGTGACGGCATTTCCATGGGCACCGAAGGCATGAGCTATTCGCTGCAATCTCGTGATCTGATTGCCGATTCCATTGAAACCATCATGGGTGCTCAATGGTACGACGCATGCGTCACCATTCCCGGTTGTGACAAAAACATGCCCGGCTGCTTGATGGCCTTGGGGCGACTGAATCGGCCTGGCTTGATGGTTTACGGCGGCACCATCAAACCCGGTTTCTTGAACGGCGAAAAACTGGACATCGTTTCCGCGTTTCAATGCTATGGCGAATTCATCGCGGGCAAAATCGACGACCATCAACGGCAAGATATTGTCAAGAAATCATGTCCTGGCGCCGGTGCGTGTGGCGGCATGTACACAGCAAACACCATGGCCAGCGCCATTGAAGCCTTAGGCATGTCGTTGCCCTACAGCGCCTCCATTCCAGCCGAAGATCCGGACAAAGCCAAGGAATGTATCGAAGCAGGCAAGGCAGTTCGTTTACTACTGGAAAAAGATATTAAGCCTCGAGACATCATGACTCGCGATGCTTTCGAAAACGCGATGGTCGTCGTAATGGCGCTCGGCGGTTCGACCAACGCCGTGCTGCATTTAATCGCGATGGCTCGATCCGTCGATGTCGAATTAACCATTGACGATTTCCAAGCGGTTAGTGATCGAGTGCCCTTCTTGGCAGATCTAAAACCGAGCGGGAAGTTTGTCCAAGAAGACCTGCATTCCATCGGCGGCACGCCGGCCGTCATGAAATACCTTTTGGAAAAGGGGATGATGAAGGGCGATTGCCTGACCGTCACTGGCCAGACGCTGGCGCAAAACATTGAACCATTGCCGGGCCTCAAAGAAGGCCAGAAGGTGTTCCACATGTTGGAAAACCCCATCAAACCGACTGGCCACATTCAGATCCTGAAAGGCAATTTGGCTCCGGAAGGTGCGGTAGCCAAGATCACCGGCAAGGAAGGTACCAAGTTCGAAGGTACGGCCAATGTATTTGATTCGGAAGAGGAAATGCTGACGGCGCTGGAAGAAAACAAGATCAAAAAAGGGGACGTAGTGATCATTCGCTACGAAGGCCCCAAAGGCGGACCTGGCATGCCAGAAATGCTAACACCGACTTCGGCGATCATGGGCGCGGGACTCGGTTCCGATGTCGCCCTGATGACCGATGGTCGGTTTTCTGGAGGTTCGCACGGATTCATCGTCGGACATATCACTCCGGAAGCACAAGAAGGCGGACCTTTGGCATTGGTCCAAACTGGCGACAAAATCACCATTGATGCAGAAAACAATCGGCTGGATA
>JAGQOZ010000544.1 GCA_020426955.1 Planctomycetales bacterium | reverse complement strand
CAATTTGGAAGCCGATATCTAGCCGAGGCGTATCGAAGGTGAACAGTTCGATGTCTTTGCCCGTGATCAACTGGAATGCCGCCATGGGGTTGGTCAGCAGCGGGAAGGCAAAACCGCTGTTCGCGTCTTTCAACGCGTTCAGCATAGCGCTGAGCTTTGGTTTGTTCAGGTTCAGCGCGTTCTGCATCGGATCTTGTGCCGTGCCCGACGAATTCGGCGATGCTCCGGCTGCTAACGGATCGCTTAAAGTAAAACTGCCCAGCGGAATAATCACTTGCGTTTGACCGTTCAATTCGGTCACCGCTTCGGAGACTTTGTTGATGATGTTGGCAACGCCTGAAATTCGCGACAAGAACTGAGTCACATTGTAAAAGTGGCCTCGAACGGGTCCCGTGCTGAAGTTGCCGTTGCCCAGTTTGTCGCCCAGATTCAGCAGCGAAACATCTTCGCCAGCAATTTCCGATAGGCCGGGAATACGAGCGCCCAAGGCATCCAGCAGCGGTCGAACCGGATCGATGACATTGTTGACTTCGGTAATGACAGGGCTCAGGAATTGCGAAACGAAGGCACCCACATCTAGTTCGACATTGTTGACGGCAAACGACGGCGCGTTCGCCGCGCCGGTTTCGTTTGTCGGCGACCAGACCCAGCCTAACGAGACGTCGGCGTACAGCCGAGGCATCCCGCTGATGCCGACGGTGCCAAATTCTGTATCCAAGTTTAAGCCCAAGTTGACGTCGGCTTTGGGGACGAAGAAGGGGAAGTTGCCTTGGGACAGTTCTGTAAAGGTGAGCTTGCCGTCGTCGTTGGGATCAGCCACGTCCACTCCTACGCTTCCAGTAATGCCGTTGGTTTGGTTACTGATCAAACGCGCTTTCGCTTCCAGGAAACCGAGCGATCCCGTGGCCCATGGGTCAGCGGGATTGGACGGCGCGGTCATGTTGACGCTGACTTGGACGTTCAGTTCCTTTGCGCTGGACGAATCAAAGAAGAAACCATCATCTTCGGTCACTCCAAAGCCCATGGCCAGCGACCAACCCAGATCGAATTGCAGTCCACCGTTCAGTTCCAAGCCTAGCGGAAAACCGGGCAAGCCCAAATCAAAGGCAAAATCTGTGGGCAACGCCACTGACGCCAAGCCTTGTCCGAATCGGACTCCAAATTGAACGCCCGTGAAGTCCTGGTAGTCTTCCAGTGTATCTGGAATCGCCGTCAATTCGGACTTTTCGCCGTCACCGTCAAACGTAAAGATTTTGACGTCGTTGATGGAAGTGGCGGCAGCAAATTCGCCGTCGGCCGGATCGTATTTCAGTAAGATGTTGGCGCCGCTAGGGCCGAAGGTGTCGAAGATCACATGTTTGATCAGATCCACCGCGTCGACTTCGGCATCAAAGACTTTGATCTTGTTATCTGTGTAGCGCAGAGTGTAATTGTTTTCGCTGGTACTGATACGCCATTCGTTCGATCCAACTACTTTGATCGTGTATTCGGCAGGTAACGTCAGTTCATTGGTTTCAAACGCGTCCTCAATGGTGGATGAAAGTGACGGTGCTATGCCGTCCAGGATGGTAAATTCAGTGCTTGTCAACAAGTCGGGGATCACCTGGCCGTTCACAATCAGTACGTCGACCCCATGCGATCGGTCGACGACCACCGGATATGAATTGTTACCATCCGTAATCGTCCATCCGTTGAGGTTATCGTCGTCTTGGCTAATATCAGCTGATCCGCCTAATGTAATGCCTTGTGCTGTCAGGGCGCTGATGACTTGGCTGGGAATAGTCGGAGAAAGATTCGTTATAAGTTCGGTGATCGTCTGCTCTGTGGGAGCGCTAGTGGTGAAAAGTACCTTGGAGCCTTCGGCGATGTCGGACACGACGATGGCATGCAGACTGTCGTCAGGTTGCAGAGGGGTTAAGTCTATTTCAGCCCATTTGATTTCATACGCGTTTTCACCGTCAATTACATTCCAAACGGAAGATGGCGTGACCACGGATATTCTGGCGTATTCGCTGAGTGTGATGTTGTGATTGGCAAAGGCGGTGGCCAGCATCGAAGGCAGTGCCGGGCGAACTCCGTTGAGTTCCGAAACTAGCGATGGATCCAATACATCCACGTCAAACAAATGTCCGACTGCGCGCAGCGGGTCTAAAAGGTTGGCGCGAATCTGCGAAGAAACAAAATTCGTTCCACTGCTGAGCGGTTCGCCAATGATCGGCAAATTGACGGTGTCAATGACGGTGTCCAAACCCGACTGTAATTGAGTTAGCAGCGAATCCATGCCGTCAATCAAGATGGTCGGATTCTTCAGCACCGCCATGATGCCGTTCTGCAGCAAGACTTCTTGGAAGTCTGGAATCGACATGGTTACGGAACCGACGTCGCCATCGATGAACGCCAGGATGTCCGAGATTTGAATACGAGCCGGACCGATGGGGATTCCGGCAAATTTGAGTGGCAGATTGGCGCCGATACCGCCGGTGAATCCAGGCGTCAATAAACTGGCGAACGAAAACTGATCCGACGTCATTTCACTCAAATACAGCTTGTTGTCGTCACCACCATTCACCGTAATGGAGATCGCTGCGCTGTCGTCGGTGCTGGGATCTCCATCTGCATCCAGAGCCGCCAAGCCATCAACCACTTCCAGCGAAACAGGTCCAATCGAAGCATTGAAGTTCAAGTCTTCCGCCGCTGCTTTGACGTTGAAACTAAAGCCGGTCGAATCGGCCAGATACGGCGCCGGTGAAGCCGAATTCGTCAAATCGACGCCTAGCGCCAGCGTAAACGATGGACTCATGGTCAATGCAAACTGCCCCGACGCACCGACTCCGACCAGCGACGTTGCCGAGCTGACCAACTGCTGAACTGCGGCATTGCCTGTCAGTGCCGCCAGGCCCTGCAGATCGACATTGAACGGCACTTGTTGGTTGTAGGTGCTGGCCAGCGTGATGGCCAATTCCAACGCGTCGTAGCCACCGTCAGCGCTGGGTACCAGATTAAACGAAACGGCTTCCGTGCCCAACGACAACGCTTCTTCAATCGCCAATTCGGCCGCTGGCAAACCTGCCGCCGGATCTTGTTCTATTTTGTCAATGGCCGCCGCAATTTTGGCCGCCGAATTCAAGAACTGAGAAGGGCTGCGATTGATCAGCGGCAGTTTGGCGTCTAAGAACGATAATCCTTCTGTGGCGGAAAGATATTTGTGAGCCGCTTGTAACATGTTCACGATGGTGGTCAAGCGAATATTCGACAAGTCGGTTAACTGATCCAGATTCGTCGACACATCAATGGACGAAGGATCCAACAGGTCGGCGATGGACAGAGTAATATTCGGAGTCTGGTTCGCTCCGGCCGTGAGTGCACCTAGCATGCCCGTCGAATCCGTGATGCCGGTCATGGTCAAACTGGCACTGCCCGCCATGGAAACGTCAATGTATTCCGTCGGTGAAGCGCCAGTCAGCGAAGTCCAGATTTCATCAAACGTCAAGCGATTACCGTCTGAACTAGACAAACTGAACGAAGGTGCCGCGCTGACGGTTGCCGACGCATCGGCAATACCAATTTCAATAAAGCCGAATTGGGCTCCGGCACTAAAGTCATTCACGGACAGCTGCATGTTGCCGCCCACCGTCAAATTTTCCAAGAAGAAGCTGGCGTCACTCACGTCAATGCCCAAGGTGACACCCAAATTCGCACTGCCGTTGACGTTCATGGATCCTTGTGCGCTTAGACCCGCAATCGGATCCAGCGATACGTCAAAACCAAACGGCACGGTCAGTTCGTCCATGGTTTGGCTCAGGTTCAGCGAAAACAGTAGTTCGTGCGCGTCGCTGTCATATTCAAACGTTAAACTGTTGCCGCCGTCGCTAATGCCTAAGACTTCGGCCAGCAACGGCAGGTATTCTTCCCAGGTATCAAAGGTGGTGGCAAACTGAGGCAAGACGTTTAGCAGCCCCAGTTCCGAAATACCATTCGTGCCATCGGTGTTGGTGGCCAGAAGTTCCAGTCCCACGCCGGTGACGTCGGTCTTGGTGGACAACGCAATGACTTCTCGATCTTCGTCGTACGTAAATTCAATCTTCGTTTCTACAG
>JAGQOZ010000543.1 GCA_020426955.1 Planctomycetales bacterium | reverse complement strand
GACGAGTCTACGTTGTAGTCGTGTCCGTCCGTCTTCCAGCGCCGCTAGTAGCGCATGCTTGTCGGCATACTTCGACACATCGGCCGCTGGAACACTGCCCGTCCCGAACAACGTGTGCCATTCACTGGGCAGCCACGGTTGCAGTCCCAGTTCGCCGCCAATCGCTTCGCAACTGTGAATTAGATGACCAAGGGTCCATGCCGGATGATTGAGAACGCCGTTCGGCTGAGCTACCATTTGTTCGCTGGTTAAATCTGCAACCAGTCGGTTCAAGTGCTGCAGATGGAGGTGGTAGCTGTGAAGAACTTCCGAGATCATTTGTTTTGCCTTGACTTTTCAACCGTATCGACATGTGCCTTTCTTTGACGTGATTTAGCCTCACCATCCGTACTGCTGACGAAGCCAAAGAATCTGTGCCGTGTGATGCCGGCCATGCCACGCATAGTAATTGAGTGCCGACCAAAGACTGACTGATGCACCGCTCTGCGGATGATGGAATGTTCGAGCAAATTGTTCTTCGGTCATCGATTCCAAGACCTGAACCCACTTAATGTGCAGTCCGTCGAGCAGCGCGAGCGATGGTTCGACCGCTCCAGTTCGACAGTCTTTCAATTCTACCCAGTCCGCTTCCTCGTATGCTTTGATCGTGGGATGCTCTTCGGCGAGAGCCCATCTGAATCGAATGATGCTGTGCAGGTGGCTGTCAGCAATGTGGTGCGTGATCTGGCGAATTGTCCAATTGCGGTAAGGCGTGTCGAGCTGCTGATTCGACAAACCAGAAACCGCTTCTCGCAGTTTTGCAGGAGCCTGCCGCACTGTTTCAATTAACCTGTCCCTGGTTACAAAATCAAAATTCGCAGTCGGTTCGAAAGGTCCGGCAGGATTTTCTGGTGGGTCTTGATTCACTTCGAACACTCCATTCTCAATTCTGACAAAGTTTCATCTCTTTCGGGCCTGAATTCGAATCCGACGATAGTCGGCGCTCCATTGTGAATCATGAAACAGCTGAGGACGAGCGATCGCGTCGACTCGCGCGAGAAATAATTCGTGTTGTTCTTCGGGAATACCCGCAAGCCAATGCTGGCCGAACATGCGTACCCAATTCTTCAATCCATCGTCACCCTCCAGAGGCGTTGGTCGATCGATCATCGCCGCCTGCGTTACTTCCAATCCATGTTGTTCCAGTACTGTCGCAAACGCAGCAATGCTGGGAAAGTACCACGGATGTGGCAGGCGTTTGCCAAGAAACTCTTCACTTGCGCACTCGATCGCCTCGGCAAGAATCTGAACATTGCCCTGACCGCCGAATTCGACCACCAATCGGCCTTGATCTTTCAGAGCGGCATTCACACAACGTGCGACTAAAATCGGGTTGTGGATCCAGTGAAGCGCGGCGTTCGAAAAGACACCGTCAAATTGCTGGTGGAACGCAAAATCGTGAGCGTCGGCCAGTTGAAATTCGATTTCGGGAAACAGGCGGCGAGCCTCTTCAATCATCGCTGGTGAATGATCGATGCCGACGACCATGGCACCTGACTCGGCAATCTGCGCCGTTAGCTGGCCCGTGCCACAACCGATGTCCAGAATCCGCTCGCCCGGCTGCGGAGCCAGTATTTCGACGATAGAAGCGGCCAACTTCCAGACAAATGAATGCTTCTGGTCGTAAAGCGTGGGAGCCCACTGGTCAGTCTTTTGTTTGTTGGCCATGTAGATTGCCTGTACGGTGCATCATTGTGAACTTGTCTTCTAGCGGTTGGCACCGCAGCAGACCTTGATGCAAAGCTGGACAACCTGCATCGATACGAGGTTCGGACAGTTGCGCTGGAATTGTGGCGATAGCAGAGCGCTTTCATCAGCCAAACTCGGCTGGCTGCGAACCAACGCGATTTATCGAGCGAGGAGCAAGTCAAAAAAAAATGGCTGCGAAGTGCACAAAAAGTGTGCTTCGCAGCCTATTTGCAACGCCGCACGCGATCGTACGGCGAATCTGGTTCAGAGCATTCGCTTGAAGCGAGCTGGATATTTACACCACGGCGGCGTTTTGCTCCATGCGAGTTTCGGCAAGCGAAGTGTCCACATTCAGCTTGAAAGTCACACTCCAACGGCCATCGGCATCGCCTTGCACATTCCAATGTGGCAGGACGGCGACCGATTGATGTACCAGTTCAAAACCGCCTTCCGACTGGCTGACCGTTTCTACCGGGAACGACCAGAAGTGCGTCGGCTGATTCACTTGGAAACCGACACTCAGTCCCAACCATTCGTCGGTGAGGCCCAGCTCCGTCTGCGCGTGTAAGTCTTGCCAATGGCCCAGTTGCCCCAGACGGTGTTCACCCTGGAAGAAATATCGATCATCCGCTCCAGACGGCATACCGGCAAAATTGAATTCCGGAGCGAACAGCAAGCTGCGATCTTTGGGCAAGCCTTCCAGCAGGTAGGAAATCTCCAGGACCGAACTTCCCGCTTGCATGGTGACGCCCTTGATCATCTTGATAGGCAGTCCGTCCACGTTGCCGGTTCGTTCCAGCTGCACTTGGATCCGATCGGCATTGCGAAGAATTCGAGCTTCAAAAGCTCCGTCTGCAAAGTCACCCAAATCGTCAGCTTCGCTTTTGGCAATCGCTTCCAGCGAAGTATCATCTGCGTAAAAATGATCGACCAAACTCTTACGAGCTGTCCGGTCGTATTGAACTCGTTCGTTCAATCCTTCTTGCTTAAAGACCACTCGATCATGAATACTGGCCACTTCGCCCTGTTGTTGGTTCGCTCCGGCCAAAACCTTGCGATGGTAGGATTCTTCGCGGCGAGCCAACGTGGCGCCCAGGTTGTGACAGATGCTGCGAACATCTAATTCGTACAAATGACCGCCCGACGCCGGGCTTAGGAACGCGGTGATCTTTTCATTGTTTAGGACAACTTCGGGTCGATCATCAAAGTTGAAATCGCCCGAAGTTCCTTCAATCCAATTGGATTCGGTTCGAAACGCTTGATCCAAAATGTTGTCGGCGGCAATCAGATGATTGAAGACGGCATTGCGCAGATGAGGCAAGTAGGTTCCGCCGAAGGCACCGTGCCAGTAGCTGCAATTGCATTGGCCGCGATAGAGTTCTCGCTGAGCTGCGTCGATCGTATCTTGCGAAACGCCATCTTGCTTGGCCTTCTGTAGTCGACGACTGACCAGCATCATCCGAGCGTACATTTCGTTGGTTTCTGGATACTTTGTCTTGAAGTTCCGCCAGTAACCGCCTCGAATAAACTGCTGAATCGAACCCCAGCGATCGTCGTGTTCGAATTCATGCTTGAGGTCGTCGTACTGATGTTGGCGAACCACGGGCAACGCCCATTCGGTCATTTCACGGTAGCTACCTTCGGGCAGATACGTCTTGCCGACGGCAGGTTGGCTATCCAACGCTTCCGAAAGAGTGCAGGTGTTGATCCAATGCTGGTTGTGCACCAACACGTCAAAGAATCGCTGCAGCCAACCGTTGTCATAGACATGTTGCTTGGTGTCAGGCCACGTGCCGAATTTTTCGCCATCGTCGCCAAAAACCAAAATGGCGTTAGGATTTTGGCTGGCTACTTCGCCCAAGAAATCGATCGTATGTTGCGGTTCTGCGAATGGAATCAGGTATCGCAGACGTTCGCTGCCAGGGAAGACTCGGACAATATCTCCTTCGTTCTCCGTGACATAGTAACCTCGTAGCTGTTCGTCCACCAAACCTGCGTTCTTGAAATGGAAATCATCCAAGATGGTGTATTCGATTTGGGACGCAGCCAAGTCGCTGGTGAGATTTTGTTCCCATACGCGTTCCGGCATCCACATGCCTCGGATTTCGGCACCCAAGCGAGATTCCAACCACTTGGTGTACGACGTGATTTGGCCAACGCGGTCTCGCGACGGAATCATGGTCAGAATAGGTTCGTAGAACGCACCGCCCACAATTTCAATTCGACCGGCGGCGACTAAGGCAGCCAAACGATCAAGATATTCACCGTGATGCTGGTCCAACCATTCCATCAGCGGTCCGCTGGTGTGCAGCGAAATGCGGAGCGGTTCGTAGCGTTCGAACACGTCCAGAAACGGCAAATAGCTATC
>JAGQOZ010000542.1 GCA_020426955.1 Planctomycetales bacterium | reverse complement strand
TTGCTTGTGTGGCGAAACCCAGGTAGGCACAAACCAAACCGCATCCAAGTCTGCCGCTTCGCGACACGCTTCCGCCAAAATCAGATGGCCGAAGTGAATGGGGTCAAAGGATCCGCCAAAAATGCCAATGCGCATGCGTTGCCTTTCCAGTCAATGTTGCAGTGAGATGGTTCGAGTGTACGCGGACCGAAGCAGGGCCTGCAAGGCTGGTGATGAATCGGAGAAACAAGTATGGTGGAGTGCGAAAGGAATGTCGTTTTGTTTTGCCAATTCGTTTGTACTTGATGGACCGAAATGGACCAGCAACGCTCATTGTTCGATACGCAGCCCGATCCGTGGGACCTGGACGACCAGCAACACCGCGTTGTGGCGTCGGTTGTATTTACCGACGGGTTAGCCGGCACCTTTGACTACGAAGTCCCCGAATCCTTGTTGGAAAAACTGGTTGCCGGGCAGCAAGTGAAAGTACCGTTGGGGCGAGGTGACCGATTGCGGTTGGCCTATTGCGTCCACGTGCAGCGGAAGGCCGTCACACGACGACTGAAAATGGTGCATTCGATTGCGGACGAACGTCAGTTACTGACGCAAAACGTCTTGGACCTGACTTCGTGGATGTCTGAATACTATCTGGCGCCGTGGGGCAAAGTGCTGGAAACCGTGGTGCCGGCTGGCGTTCGCGGCCGCGTGGGCACTCGTGAAGTCACGCTGCTGTTCGTGCCCAAAGCTGTCCTGGCCAGAACCGATTTACAGCTGCCGCCAGCGCAAGAAAAAGCGTTTCAGACCCTGGCCGGTTCCAAGCTGCCGCTCACTCAAACACAACTGTGTAAGGCTGCCGAATGTTCCAGCGGTCCGGTGCGAGCACTGATTTCCAAGGGACTGGTTGAAACGAAGACTGGCCGAACGGAATTGGCCAAACCCAACGCGTTAGTGAAAGAAGATGCGAATCACGTTTGCTTGAATGCCGATCAAGAAAAGGCATTGTCGTCCATTGTGGATGCGGTGCGAGGCCGCAAGCCGGAGACAATTTTGCTGCATGGCGTGACGGGCAGCGGAAAAACGGAAATCTACATTCAAGCCATCGAGGAAGTGATCAAGGCGGGCCGACAGGCGATTGTATTGGTGCCGGAAATCAGTCTGACTCCGCAGACCCAAAGGCGCTTCCGTAGTCGCTTTGAGAACGTGGCTGTCGTACATAGCCACATGTCAGACGCGGATCGTCATTGGTATTGGCATCAGATTGCCAATGGTGAAATCCAAGTGGTGGTGGGAGCGCGAAGTGCGGTCTTCGCTCCGACTCCGCAATTGGGCCTGATTGTCATTGACGAAGAACACGACGGTTCGTTCAAGCAAGACAAGATTCCTCGGTATCATGCTCGAGATGTCGCGCGGAAACGAGCGGAACTGGAAGGTTTTCCGCTGATCTTGGGTTCGGCCACACCGTCATTGGAATCGTGGCAGCGAGCGGCCGAAGAAACGTATCGGTTGATTTCGATGCCTCGCCGAGTTTTAGATTTGCCGTTGCCGGACGTGATTACGGTGGATTTGCGAGAAGAATATCAAGAGCGTTACTTTCGCGGAGCGATTGGGAATCAATTGCGGCGAGCGGTAGAAGAGGCGTTGCAAGATGGCGGCCAAGTGATTTTGTTGCTGAATCGTCGAGGCTATTCGACGCACATTCAGTGTCCCGGTTGTGGCGAAGTGGTCCGCTGTCACGATTGTGACATTGCGTTGACGCATCATCGTGAAGGCGAAAAGGCGGTCTGTCATTATTGTGATTACGAAATCCCCTCGCCGACCCGTTGTCCTAAGTGCGGATTCGAAGGAATTCGTTACGGTGGGCTGGGCACGCAACGCTTAGAGGCCGAAGTCAACGCCAAGTTTCCTCGAGTGACCTGTATTCGCATGGATTCGGACACCATGCAGAAGCCAGGCAGTCATGAAGCAGCGCTACAACGCTTCAAGGCGGGTGAAGCCAAGATATTGTTAGGCACACAGATGATTGCCAAGGGTTTGGACTTTCCCAATGTCACGTTGGTAGGTGTGATCAATGCGGACACCGGCTTGCACTTGCCCGATTTTCGCGCGGCAGAACGGACGTTTCAGCTGGTGACGCAAGTGGCAGGACGAACGGGACGAGGCATGTTGGGCGGTCGAGTCTTTGTGCAAACGCTGAATCCGGATCATCCCGCGATTGTGGCGGCACAACGACATGATTTCATAGCGTTCGCTCAGTCCGAATTGCCTGGTCGGCAAACGCTGAACTATCCGCCGTTTGGCGCGATGGCGCGTGTGGTGATTCGTGGCGATGTGGAAAAGGTGGTAGAAGGTTTTGCGGATAGCATCGCGCAGCATATCGCTAGTCACATGCCGGCGGAATCGAGTTACCGTGTGCTGGGGCCTGCGCCGGCCCCGATTGCCAAACTACGAGGCCAATATCGATTTCACATGATTCTGCAGGGAAATGAAATCGATCCCATTCGCGCTGCGGTGAAATCGGCTCAAGTCACGTTGACCGCTCCGGATTCGGTCCAATGGATTGTGGATATCGATCCATACGACATGCTCTAGATATGCGTTTTTGGGCGAAACGATTGCAGGGTTCGCATTTTTTCGATTCGCCAAACATGATATGATTCACGCATTCGTTGAACTCTGGCACGGGCGGTTCGCATTTAAGACGCTTCTAGGTTTTTCTTATGGCATATCGATCTTTCAAGCGTGTTTTGGTCGAAACAAGCTTAGAGCGAAAATGCCTAGTGCTGTTTGGTGTTGCGCTGTTTCTGCTGATCGCTGGCGGCTTTTGGTATGCCGAACGTAATGCGGAAGAATTGGTGGAAGAACGTACGCAAGCGACGGGCCGAGATTTCATTGAGTTCAAACTAGTGCTTCGTCATGTGCAGCCCTTTGTCGAAAAAGCGGGTTACACACCTTCGGAAGCTGGCGTTTTGGACGAACTGGGAAGCCACTTGCAATCGCGAGACTACGGCTGGGAGTTAATCACAACCGAACCGGATCGCTGCACACAGGAATCGCAGTTGGACGGGGCGCGAGAACCAAAACCGGGCGAAGTAGCCATTATTCAACGCTTGTTGGAACGGTTTGAAACGCAATTCACTGAGGATGTGGAAAGTGATTTGTTGGATGATACGGTAAACGTGGGCACCGGTGCGGAACTTGTGCCCACTCCGGCTGACGTAGCGCAAACCATGACATCTTCTTTGGTGTCTGGCATCGAACCGGTGTCAGAATTTGATCCGAAGGGCAGTCACTATCACTACTATCAGCCGGTTTATTGGCGAGAAAGCTGTGGAATCTGCCACGGCTTTACCAAGCTGGCCGATGATGATCGCCCGATGGCACTGCAGGGCCCCCGAGCAATCATCAAAGTTGCCATTCCGGCCGAAGAGACCCAGTCGTCAATTCGGGCCAGCCGAGGCATCTTGTTGGCGACGGCCATCATGACGGTCTTTCTTTCCATGGTAGCGCTCTATCTGGTGGTTCGCTTGATCATTATTCGGCCGCTGAATCATTTGCGCGATGTCAGCGAAGAAATTTCTCGAGGTAACACCACGTTGCGAGCCGACATTCAAACGAACGATGAATTTGAAGATCTGGGCGCTTCGTTCAACCGCATGTTGCGTCACTTGGTAGATACGCAAGAGGAACTACGCAAGGTCAACACGGACCTGGATGGCAAGGTGGATCAATTGGCGCAAGCGAATATGCAGTTGCATGAAATGAATCGAGTCAAAAGTGATTTCTTGGCGAACATGAGCCACGAATTGCGAACTCCGCTTAACAGCATTATCGGCTTCTCTGACGTCTTGAAACGTATTCAAACGCTAGATAGCAAACAGAAGCGATATGTGGAAAACATCGGTCGATCAGGGCGCATCTTGCTGGAAATGATCAATGACATTTTGGACTTGGCCAAGATGGAAAGTGGCAAGATGGATCTTCGCTTGACGGAATTTGATATTGTCCGAGTGATCACGGCGCAGTGTGATTTGGTTCGCGCGTTGTCAGAGGAAAAGAACATTGACCTGTTGATGCAACTGCCCGACGGTATGCCGCTGATGTTCCAAGATCAAAGTAAGG
>JAGQOZ010000541.1 GCA_020426955.1 Planctomycetales bacterium | reverse complement strand
AGGTAAGTTTTCATTCTCTGTGCCCAAACCATAGACCACCCAAGAGCCCATGCTAGGCCGGACAAACTGATCACTGCCGGTGTGAAGTTTCAACAACGCGCCGCCATGAGCGGGATTGGTGCCGTGCACCGAATGCAGCATGCACAGGTCGTCCACTCGCCGAGCCACGTGTGGAAACAGGTCGCTGACCGGCAAGCCGCTTGCTCCATAACGCCGAAACCGCCAAGGCGACTTCAAAAGATTTCCCTGCGCCGCAAAGGTCACTCTTGGCAGCGCAAACGGCAACGGCTTTCCGTGATCACGATCCAGCAGCGGCTTCGGTTCGAACGTATCCACATGGGAAGGTCCACCCTTCATGAACAGAAACACAATTCGTCTTGCTCGCGCCGGTAGGTGAGCCACTTTGGCCGCTTGGGGCGAACCTGCCGCACGATTCGAAGTCTCCGATTCGGCTGCCGATTCACTACCCAATAGCGACAACAATGCCACATGACCGAATCCGACGCTGCTGGACTTCAGCCAGTGACGACGCTGTTGCAACGCCGATAGACCGTCCGCCGATTCGCTTCGCCCGCCGTATTTGTGATTATGCATGGCTTCTACCTAATGTATAGAAATTCGTTGGTCGCCAGCAGCGACTGCGTTAACAGTGTCCAAGCTTGTTGTTCCACGGTCGCGTCGACATCGGTGGCGTTGATCAGGCCAATTCGAGTTTGTTCGTGCAAAAAACGTTGGCACGTTTGGAGTTCCGATTCGGTGGCGCTTCGCGCAAACAGGCGCTGGAACAGCTGTTCGATTCGCTGCCGATCATGGGCATAATTGGTTAGTAAGTATTGCGACAGTGATTCAGCCGACTGCAGCATCAGGTCTGAATTCAACATCAACAGCGATTGCGGCGCGACCGTGGTAGTGTGGCGTTGTCCTGTGGGCATGGTGGGATCAGGAAAGTCGAATTGTTCAAACAGCGAATAAAGATTGTTGCGAATGATAGGCAAATACACGGTGCGGCGGACACTGTCATAACGAGTGTGATCGATGGACGTGTGATCAAAGACGAACTGACGATTGCGCAATGGCACGGTCTTGCCGCCCAATTGCAGATCCAAGCGGTTGCTGACCGCCAACACGCTGTCGCGAAGTTGCTCTGCGTCCATGCGCTGCAACGGAAACTTCCAGAGCAAACGATTTTCTGCGTCGACTGCGTCCGCCGTTGCTGAATGCGGATGCGATGAAGCCATTTGGTATGTGTTAGAATGGACAATCTGACGGTGCAATTGCTTGATCGACCAGCCGGACTGCATGAAGTGATAAGCCAGCCAATCTAGCAGTTCCGGATGAGACGGACGTTGACCAAGTACGCCAAAATTTTCGGTGGTCATGACCAGCGGTTGACCAAAATGCCAGCCCCAGATCCGATTCACGATCACTCGAGCCGTCAGCGGATGTGACGTGCTGGCCAACCACTGTGCCAATTCCAGCCTGCCACTTTGATGCTGTGGAAAAATGGTCTTCGCGTGGCTGTCAGAACGCATGACGGCGGGAAAATCGCGTTCCACCGATTCGCCTAGATTCAAATGGCTGCCTCGGATATGAATGGGAATCGATTCACAAGGTGAACCATCGCAAACGCCCATGGCAGCCGACGCATCCATGGCGCTGCTTTCTAAGACCCGAGCGTCCTCCAGCAAGCGATGATATTGTGACAACGTGTCGTCATCAAACGCGAATTCCACTTGCGGCGGCACCACCAAAAAACCAGAGCGATTCAGACGCTCTTGCCTTGCATTCTCCAGCGTTGCATCTGCCAAAGAATTCGCTTGCGGATCAGCCTGAACCGCAGCTTGCCAAGCCGCATCCACTTGGGCGAACAGTCTGTCATAATGCTGGCGAATGCGATCGGGATTTGGCGAAAACCGATGCCACGTCGAATAGAACGGATGATGTTGCTGGTTTTCAATGTGCGAGCGACAGTGAAACAGAATTCGCGCGTGCAGTCCGTGCTGTTCGGCGATGGCAGCGACTTCGGCCAACGAGTGTTGGGGTGAAAACTGCGAAGCCGCCGCCAGATATTCGGCAGCACGTTCTTCGGCTTGTTGTCGAATCTTCGCCATCGCGGAGGCTTTGAATTGGTTGGCCTCGTTCTTGGCTGCAGCAATCTTGGCGTTGACCTGTGCCAGTTGCTGTTGTTCGGCCGGCGAAGTGAACGAGTGTTCGTACCAATATTTGATGGCACCAAAGCGTTCGTCGGAAAATGTGCGAGTACCCTTGAAGATGGCAGCGAGCGCGTAATAGTCTGGTTGTGAAATCGGGTCGAACTTGTGGTCGTGACATCGGGCGCATCCGAGTGACAGACCCATGAACGCCTTGCCTGTGGAATCGATCTGCTCATCAATCGTGTCCATCACCAGTTTGTCCATATCAGGTTCTGCCAACACTTTGGCACCCAGCGCCAAGAAGCCGGTTGCGGTTCGCGTCTGCGCATTCGCGTACGGCAACAGATCACCGGCCAATTGTTCCAGCACAAAATGGTGATAAGGTTTGTCTTGGTTGAAAGCCTGGATCACGTAGTCTCGATAACGCCACGCGTTGCCGTACGCAATGTTTTCATCCAAACCGTTGGAATCGGCGTAACGAGCCACATCCAGCCAGTGTCGGCCCCAGCGCGCGCCGTACTGGGGCGAAGCCAATAGTCTTTCAACCAACATGGTGTAGGCGTGCGGCGAAGGATCGTGAACGAATTGATGCACTTCGGAGGGAGACGGCGGCAAACCGGTCAAATCGAACGAAAGGCGGCGAATCAGAGTCGCTTTGTCTGCTCGAACAGCAGGTTGGAGTCCATGGTCTTCCAATTTCCGCAGCACAAACGCATCCAGTGGCGTTTGAATCCAGTGGATCGATTCGACCGCAGGCAGTGGCGGATTCGATACCGGTTGAAAGGCCCAGAACTTTCGACCCTCGTTGACGCTCATGCCGTTGGGCGACTTCGACCGCTTGTCTAAAGTGGCCTGTCTCGGATCAGGCAGGCGTCGCTGAACCCACTGCGTCAACGTTTCAATTTCCGCATCGGACAGCTTATTGTCCGGCGGCATTTGCAGATCTTCCTGGCGATAGTGGATCGCTTGCAGTAGTAAACTGAGCTCCGGCGCTTCCAGGTCCACGGCTGGACCGGAATCTCCGCCGACAAGAATTTGCGAACGCGATTCCAACGACAGACCGCCAGACTGTTCGTCTTGGCTGTGGCATTCCAGGCAACGTGCCAACAGCAGAGGTCGAACTTGCTTTTCGAAAAACTCTAGATCGCTGGCCGTGAATTCAGTTTGGACCAAATCCGTTGTCTGCTGCGGTGCTGGCGCCGGCTGCGCGAAGGCCATTTTCAAAACGCAAAGGCAGCCTGCCCAGGTAACGAAGTTGCCGCAAACGGTTCGGAGCGAACCAGGGCGATACGAATTACAAGAATGACGAGACATGCGGATTCCTGGCCAAGCGTCCAAAAAGCGGCGAGAAATAAGAGGCGGGGCGCAGCGAAGTTGCTGTGCGAATTTGGATTGTAACGAGAATAAATTCGCTTAGCGACCAAATTTTCCGTACAGGCGCCTACAGATCCCCGTTTGTTTGCTGCCAGAAACGTTTGTGCAAGCGATGGTTCTTCGGCCCAAAGGGCCAGACGGTTGTGTAGCCCAGGACAACGTCCTGGGACCGGATCCCTAAGAGCCTACGGGCCAACGGCCCAGCCGATTGCCCAGCGCAATCCGTTCGCTGTTACCAACATAACCAACTCCATGTCAAGCTAAGGCCACTAGGCATATCTATCGAGAGCTAACGGCCGTGTTCCTAGTGGCTAATGCCGCTGGTGCCATACAGCAGCAAGGGCAGGGCGGCGCCGGCGGATGTATGCAGGTAATAGGCTTGCGGAGTGGAAAGGCGAATCGCCGCTTCCAAGTTGGTTGGCGATTTTGTCGAAGGGGCTCGTGCGGAGGTCAAAGCATCCATCAATGTTAACGGTTGCGAATATTTGATCACCTTGTAGTCGCCATCGTTCAATCCGGCTAATTCGGCGGCGCGAATGATCGCGTCTTCGATGAAACCGTGTTGGTCGACCAGCCCG
>JAGQOZ010000540.1 GCA_020426955.1 Planctomycetales bacterium | reverse complement strand
ATTTCCCCTCACTTACGTGTCGGGCTAGGAAAGAAGGCGCACGCGCCTACGTGTCCGGCCATGAAAAGGCGTAACTTCAAAATCAAGCACGCAGGTGCGACCTGAAAAAACGTGATTGACAACGGTTCGTCGATTTTGCTATGTTCAGTGTACTACGTCACCAGAACAGTAGGCAGGGAATCATGTTTTTCAAAATCGATCCTGACAACGGAGTGGCAATTTACGACCAGATTGTGCGACAGATCAAATTCGCCGTGGCAGACAAAGCAGTTTTGCCAGGCGAATTGGTACCATCCGTTCGCGAATTGGCTCGTCAATTAGCCGTCAATCCCAACACGGTCGCTCGCGCGTATCGGCAACTCCAAGATGACAAGATCTTGTCATCGGTCCGAGGAACCGGATTGCAAGTGACCGCGGGAGCACACAGCAAATGCACGAACGCTCGTCAGCAAATCGTGCGTAATCGTTTGAAAGAAGTCCTGAATGAAGCCGCCGGCAGTGGTTTGACCCAGTCCGAAGTGCGAGAACTGATTGAAACCGCAATTTCCGCTATCCAATGGGAGGCGTCACATGAAGATTGATTCGCCAATTCAGTTTCAAAACGTCTGCAAGCGTTTTCGCGATACGTTCGCACTAGACAACGTTTCACTGGAAGTCACACCCGGCCAAGTCTTCGCGCTACTCGGTGAAAACGGTGCCGGCAAGACCACTTCCATCAAGATCATGATGGGTATGCTGGACGCCGATTCTGGAAAGTCACGCATTCTGGGCCTGGACAGCCAGCGCGAACACCTGGCCATTCGTCAACAAGTGGGCTACGTTTCGGATCAGCCCAGTCTGTACGAATGGATGTCAGTCGAACATATCGGCTGGTTCGCATCCGGCTTTTATCCGAACGGTTATAAAGACGAATTCGATCGTTTGGTTGGGCAGTATGGCTTAGATGCAAAAAAGAAGATCAAGTCGCTGTCAAAGGGAATGCGAGCGAAAGTGGCTTTGTCACTGGCGTTGGCGCATCAACCTTCGCTATTGATTTTGGACGAACCAACGTCGGGCTTGGATACGTTGGTGCGGCGAGACTTCTTAGAAAGCATGGTCGATATTGCGGCCGAAGGGCGAACCGTGTTTCTGTCTAGTCATCAGATTCCGGAAGTGGAACGAGTGGCCGATACGATTGCCATTATTTCCAAGGGCAAGCTGCTGGTGGTCGAATCGATGGACCGACTGAAACGGACCACTTCTCAAGTGATTATCACCACGTCCGGCGAATTGCCTCGGCTGGCATTGCCCGACATCATCTATCAAGAGAAACAAGGTCGGCAAATTCGATGCGTCGTGCGCCACGATGACGATTTAGATCTTTCGTCCATTGCAGATAACCCCTTGGTACAAGGCCTCGAGGTGATTCGCCCCAGCCTAGAGGAAATCTACGTCGCCTACATGCGTTCGACTGGTTCGCCGGCATCCAGCGCAAATACAAACGCGGTTTTGGACGCTAAGGAGATCAACTCATGAATACCAAAGCGTTTCGGCACATGCTGTGGAAAGAGATGATGGAATTGGCGCCGGCGGGCGTCGCGATGGTCATTGGCATCCTGCTGTTCCAGTGGCTGTATTGCCATTTAGCAATGCGAAAAGTTTTGATCGGAAGCGATGATCAACTTCTGGTGACAGGCTTGGTCTTCGGTTTGGTGTTTTGCCTGGCTGTTGGTGGATCGATATTCAATCGAGAAGCGGATCGCAAGACGCTGGGGTTCTTGCAGAGTTTGCCGCTACGACCTGCCGTATTGTACTTTGGCAAAGTTGTTTCGCTTATCAGCTGGGTGCTGATTGTGGTTGCCTTCACAGTAATCGGCACTTGGCTGATGGCGAAGGTTTATGGTGCAACAGTTGTTATCCCGAAACCGTTTCCGCAGCCAACGGGTGGCATAGTCGTGTTTTCAATTGCCGCGGCGACTGTCTGGGGTGTTACGTTTTCGCTTCGAATTAAAAACGCCTACGCTAGCATCGCTCTGGCAACGGTCGCACTGATCGCTTCGGTGATCATACTAGCGGTCAGCCTGCAAACCTACAACGAGACTTGGATGTGCATTGCAGCAGCAATTCCACTTGTCATGCTTCGCTTTCATCCTCGCCTGGTAGCACACCAGCTGTTCCAAAGCGATGAACCGTTTATGTTTTTGCCTCGCCGCATTGAACGCACTCACCGCCAATCGCAGGTATCGACAAATCTCCTTTGGCAACAAGTCCATTATTTCAAATGGGTTGCGTTGGCCGTGTTGCCGTTTGCCCTGCTTGCAGGTGCGGTTTCTAGTGGCCAGATAAACAGCGAAGATCAATTGGCGGCTTCACTATTCTTGCTCGGCGCCACGGCCATTGGCATTGGTTCGCAAGTCTTTGCAGTCGATCAAAGGAAGGACGGCTATCGTTTTCTTCGAGATCACGGCGTGCCACCTCGATGCCTGTGGTGGAACCGCATGTGGATCGCGACTGCGGTATTTGTGGTGTTAGCGTTGTTGCCGATTGTGACCAACGTTTTCACCACCGATCTGATCAGTGGTTCGGCGTACCGAGAAATCGCCAGAATAGTTGCGTTGCTGATTGCCTGTCCCATTCTGTGTTTTGCTATCGGGCAATTCTTTAGCTTGCACTTGTCCAGCCCAGTCTTAAATCTGTTCATGTGCGTGGCGGTTGCCGTGCCGTTGGTGATTTGGGGATTTGTCACGGCCGTGTTGAACGTCCCTTTGCTCGTCACTCTATTGCCGTTTGTGATTGCATTTGTACTGGCCACCTGGCTATTCATTCCGAAATGGTTGGTCGAAAAGCGGTCGTTGCGTTATGCCTGGCCTTCCATTGCATTGCCGCTGCTGGCGGCCGTCACTTCGTACGTGGGCGCGTCTGTTTATCGAGTGTACGAAATTCCGGCCTTGAATTTGGTTCGTCCCGCAGATGTGAAAGATCCTGCCGTCCTGCCAGCCGGTTACAGCGAACAGAACGCTCGTTGGACGGAACAAATGGACCAAGAAGCTCGAGGCAATGTCACCGCGTTTAGCATCGCTTGGCTGCAGGACAAGGCAGAACCGCCTTATGCGAAAATCAACGTTCTACCACCGAATAAACTCGGGCCTCAAGAACCCTTACTGCTTGAAGTGACATCCAACATAGATCGATTGCAATTCGAACCGCCGCTGCACGCTACGTACGAAGACACCAGTGGTCAGCATCTTGGTCAATTCCTTTTGGACTTTGCGCGTTTCCGTGAATCGGAACAACGAATCGAGGAAGCATGGGATATCTACGTGCATCTGTTCGAACTGGCTGATGCCATGCGAGACCGAGCTACCTCGCCGCGATGGCATGCCGCTCGAGGATTAGAATCAAAAACACTTTTTCAACTACAAAGCTGGGCAATGCAGGCCAACGCCCGTCAATTGGAGAGAGCAATTCATTTTCTGAGGAAACGAGCGACTCCGGAAGTGAATTATCAGCAGTTTGTCTTCGACCAGCATTTTGCCAATCAACGACGAATCAAAGACCCGGCGATGCCTCGCATTGCACTCGCCAACCAATTCCCAATCGCAACGGACGGCATCTTCTTGTTCGAACAACAGCGACTAGAAAGACTGGTGGACCAATTAGCATGGTGTGCAACGGCAGTGCCAAACGAGCTTCAAGAATTGATAGAACAATCTCCGACAGACGTGACACTGACCTTGGTACAACCCAAGTATTACACTGCGTTGTATCTGGGCGAGGTCGTTCATATGCAATTGCTAAAACGGTATCTCGAGCAGCCAGGACAGGTGTTTACACGTCTGGTTGACGTCTACGAATTCTCTGAGTTTGGCATCACGTACGCGATGCATTTGAACAACCGTGGCGTCCAGAATTGGGGCCCCTGGGGCGAACCACAAGATCTTCCTAACGACTGGCCGGTGGTGGAAATTAAAATGCCCGCTGCGGCACTGATTGCACCGCTACCTCCCAATATCAAGATCGAATCGGACGAGTCAATCGGCGACTTGGACGATGCAGAAGGCATGTTCAGCGAACCACCAGTTTCGTACGATGAAGGCGAAATTGACTTCGGATTCGACTCGGTTGAAT
>JAGQOZ010000539.1 GCA_020426955.1 Planctomycetales bacterium | reverse complement strand
ATCAACGATAGCTATGCCTTTACTATCGAAAATTGGCTTCGCACTAAGCACTTCAAGTTCCCAAAGAATTTGCTGCGGCGACTTGAACTGAAGGCTGCAATGCGATTTGAAGCAACAACCTACGAGGAATTTGATATCGTACACACAATGACGCATCACGATGCGATGTACTTGCACGGACTCAATCCTAGGATTCGAACTTGCGTGATTCCCAATGGAGTGGATCAAACGGCCTTCCGTGTTTGTCCTTGCGATCCCGCTATCCGCAATGTTGTTTTTGTTGGTGGCCTGGGTCCAGAAAATCTGCCGGCACTTTTGAGGATTCTGCAAACATGGAATGGCGTTGTAGATCGCTATCCGGAGAGTAGATTTCATGTTGTCGGAAAGACCAACCAGAAAGCGCGTGACGCAATACGGGCAGCGGGTGGATCGACAGTTATCGTTCATGGATACATTGAATCACTCAACGACGCATACAAATTGGCACCCATTGTTATTGTTCCTAACGACAAGACTTCAGGCTTAGTTAACAAGGCCATTGAGGCAATGGCCGCCGGACGTGTCGTGGTTGGATTTGATAGTACGCTTGCGTCAATACGCGACATCCAGATTGGTAGGCATTGCGTTGGCGTCAGCAGCATTGAAGAATTCTCGTCCGCAATTTGTAGTCTTTTCGAGAATCCAACTTACGTTGCTAAGGTCCAAATAAGTGGACGGCAGTTTGCTGAAGCGTCATTTCACTGGGAACAACGTGCGGTAGAGTATGAGGCAATGTACTCTGTTGCAGCTGATATCGCGCTACGGAAGAAAGCAAATTCGAAGCCATGACGATCCGCACTGTTGGCGTTTGTCTTCCGACAATTTCAATTTTAGGCGGTGGGATACCTGTTGCGGTACGGCCTTTGCTCGAATCGCGTGCGTCACTTCTGTTTCGTGTTTTCACCGGGATAGACGAAGGGTCGGCGGACGTCGAATGGGCAGAGGTTAATATTACTGCTACCAAGAAACCACCCATAAACCACATTTTTCAAGCGGACATTGTTCATCTTCACGGGATTTGGAATTCCTATTCACGTGCATTAAGCGCTGGATCAACGTCTTCCGAGATTGTTGTCTCACCACACGGAATGCTTGATCCTTGGGCATTGAAGCATAAGCAGAATAAGAAGAGAATTTCATCATTGTTCTACGAACGCCGACTTTTTCGGAATACTCGATGTTTTCACGCACTATGTGAAAGCGAATTTGATGCGATAAAGAAAGTCGTACCAACGGGCAAATCCATCGCAGTAATTCCAAACGGCGTCGATAAACAATCGAGTGTCCGCACAATCGCGTCGAGAGCCAATGAGCCATATATCCTTTATCTTGGTAGACTGCACGGCAAGAAGGGAGTTCTTGAACTTTGCGACGCTTGGAATCAACTAGCCCCGGGACAACGGTTTCGTGACTGGAAACTACTTATCGCAGGTTGGGGTGAGAAACGCTACCGGCGCAAAGTCTTATCGGCCGGAAGACAGATACCCAATCTAGAGATCCTAGATCCCGTTTTTGGCGACGAAAAACATGAGCTTTTGCGGAACGCAAGCGGATTAATCTTACCTTCAAAAAGCGAGGGTCTACCTATGGCAATTTTGGAGGCATGGTCTTACGGGGTGCCTACAATAATGACGGCGGAATGCAACTTACCGATTGGATTCGAACGAAACGCCTCAATTGCGTGCGTATGCGAGCCTGCGAGCATTTGCGATGCCATTACAACTCTCATAACAACGTCAATTGACGATCGCGAACAGATTTCGAAGAACGCGCGAACCTTAGCAACGCACGAATTCAATTGGGGTATCGTACGCAAGCGACACCAGGAGCTATACGATTGGATTTCTGGATCTTGCGACAAGCCTTCTTTCATTGACTAAGAGCTGCAATGATCGATTTAAGCCTATACAAGAGTGAATTCGATCGTGGCGCTCCGATTTGGAAGGAATGCCTATGGCAGGCAATAAAATGCGTTTTCTTTATGTTGCCAATACCGTTGCCGTCGCAAATTCGAAGGTCACTACTTCGATGTTTCGGTGCAAGAATTGGTAAGCGAGTAGTCCTACGCGAATGTATCGACATAACATTTCCGTGGCGGTTAACGATCGGGGACAATACCTGGGTTGGCAAAGGCGTTGCGTTGCACAACTTGGATGAAATTGCTATCGGTAAGAACTGTTGTATTTCACAGAGAGCGTTCTTGTGTTCCGGGTCACACGACTTTAGAAGCGACGGATTTGAACTCATTACGAAGCCAATCGTGATTGGTGATTCATGTTGGATCGCCGCCAATGTCTTTATTGCGCCCGGTGTGCAGATGGGGCAAGGTTCGATGGCCATTGCCGGATCCGTCATCTTGAATGCCGTATCAGCAGGAACCATCGTAATCGGCAACCCTGCAACGGTTCGCCGTAAAGTAGAAGTCTAGTGCGAGATTCTGAATATGCGGTGTTCGTTAGCAGCGGAATTCCACGTATCGCGTTCCGAAGTGATATCAACAGACACCTAAAACATGCCGCACTGGACGCATTGCGTCCGTTTACATGGAGACGAAAGGCGTATGCCGATATCATAAAATGGGCAGTTCGCCTTAAAATTGATCGCCTATTGGCGATCGAAGATGCAATTGAATACCTTCCGGTTGGCATCGAAGGGCTTTTTGAGGCACTGCAAAGGGCTTATTCCGTAAAGGCGTGCCAGTTCGTAATCGTTTGGCCACCGCAGAAGTGCCGCAACAGGATTTACGTACACATATTTGATGAGGAAGGTCATCAGATCGGTTTTGCGAAAGTGTCTTTGGATGAATCGAACGATACGCCCATTAGGAACGAAGTTTGTGCATTGAATTATCTGGAATCACTTCGACCTGCTACGTTCAAATTTCCCGAAGTCATTGCTCACGACAAATGGAACGGACACGATTATTGTTTGACAACGCCAATTCCAACCGATGCACGACCGCTGTCACTAAAAGACAAATTCCCGAGCGAATGCTTTAACGAATATGTGGGTGCACGAATACGTTTGCCAGTCGCCAGCATACTTCAGACAGAACATTGGCAGAAATATCGTCAATGCTCATTAGTACCATCGAACGTGGTAGACTTTATTGAGAGTCGGTCCTCAGAAATCGCCGAATTGGGGCGTGTTCATGGTGATTTCGGCGCAATGAACATTGCAAAACGATCAAATGGGTACTTCCTTTTTGATTGGGAGTACAGTGAACCATCAGCTCCCTATCTTGTAGACGAAGTTATGTTCTTATTGGTAAGTGCGCAGCGGCGATTTCTCAGACGGCCACACGACGGAGTTAGGCGCCTGAGAGAGAGATTTTGTAACATCAATGAACATGATCTAGTACTTGCACTCATTCATCTCAGCTCGACCGGCAGGGACGTCGCTACAGGTATTTTGAAGCACTGGACATTCTAAAAGGTAAATTCAATGAACGCCGAATCTTACCGGACAAAATTCGCCGATTCGCAGTTAGCTGCGAAGTATTCAGACCTATATAACCCGAATACGCCAGACGACATACTCTGGCATGTAGAAAAAGTCTTCTTGGATCAAGTTGTCGAGGAACTACGTCAAACGCACGAAAGCATTGATTATTTAGACTTCGCATGCGGCACAGGGCGAGTAATCGGCTATCTTGAAAACTTTGTTGACACAGCAGCGGGAATCGAGATCTCGGACAAGATGATAAGTGTTGCTCAACAAAAAGGCGTCAAAGGTAACTTAATATGCCGCGATATCACTGATGCGAATACGCCAATCGAATCAAAATATGATCTAATTACGGCGTTTCGCTTCGTGCTTAATGCGGAGCCAAGACTAAGGCATGCGGGACTATCGGCATTGGTGGGCCGCCTTAAGGACCAAAACAGCCGTTTGGTGTTTAGCAATCATGGTAATCCCTTTAGTCATAAAATGTTAGCTTTGCCAATTCACGCAATCATAAGGCCATTTTCGAAGCGGTACGATAGAACCGGAAACTACCTGACATATGCCCAGGTTAGTCGATTGGTCAGTGATGTGGGACTAGAGATAGTTAAGGTATTTGGCCTTGGGTTTATTTCTCCTAAAATTCA
>JAGQOZ010000053.1 GCA_020426955.1 Planctomycetales bacterium | reverse complement strand
CTTGCCTGCTATTCGTCTCCTGCTTTCAACCACGGAGTCAGCGTCGGTTCATACGCACAAATTTCGGACGAATCGAAATACAGCTCGATCTCCCGAGCGGCGGATTCTGGGCTGTCGGATGCGTGTACCAAATTCATTTGCCGACTGCTGCTGAAGTCACCTCGAATGGTACCCGCTGCCGCCTTTAGTCCGCTGGTGGCACCCAGGATGTCTCGGACCACTCGGACGCATTCCAGACCTTCCAGGATCATGGCCACGACTGGCGCGCCGGTGATAAAGGCTTCTAAGCCAGGGTAAAACGGCTTTTCGACATGTTCCGCGTAATGCTTTTTTGACAGTTCCGGCGTGACTTGCAGCATCTTCAGGGCAATCACGTTCAAGCCTTTGTTTTCAAAACGGCTCAGGACTTGGCCCATCAAGCGGCGTTGGACACAGTCTGGTTTCAGGAGAACGAGTGTTCGTTCCATGTTGGCGTGGCCTCCCTAATGGATCTTCAGTGAAAAACGTCCAAGTTTACGAATTCGGTAGATTTGCACAAGCAACGTGCGAATGGATTTACTGTCGGTAGAATTCGATTCGATTCGAACCGTGACCGCTTACCGGCCTCGCCAACGAAACTGCTGAGACGAATGGGACGGCTGACCGTTCGAAGCCGATTTCATAGAAGTGCGATATCCGGTTCGACTCCGATTGCGGCTCTGATCGTCCTTGGGCGAAGGCAAATCCTCGTCGGTTTGGTCCTTGCTTGCTTCTTTTTGCGATTTCGGTTCACCGTAGGGGTAGCCGTAAATCGGCGGTTCTTGTCGAACCGGCAGTTGGCCCGGTTCCACACCCCACAGTATCTGTTCCGGCTGAGGCGAATGGGCGATCGGCCGGTGGGTGTTCCCATGGGGCTGAGCACATTGTTCACACGTTTGCGGATGCGGCAATGAAGGTACGGGAATTGACAGGGATGGCATGCGAATGGACGGGGCGACCAATGGCGAACAAGTAGAGCAAGACGGTGCGGCCGAATTACACGATGCACATTGGTATTTTTGAAACGAACCAGATCCCTGTGGCACGGCTGGAAGTGCAGGCAACGTGGGCGAACTATACGTTGGGCAAGCGTGGTAGCCATCACCGTAGCCGTATCCTGTCCAACGCAAGAATTCTTGGTGCGGCGTGCTGGGCCAAGCCGCATCCGCAACCTGACTAGTAAATATCGAAACTGTAGTGAAAAGTAACGTGACGAAAAACGTTCGCATGATCATGCTCCCAATCCGCTCCGGTAAGTGTGCTAGCAAGTGGCGGTAGTCGATTCATCGACATTTGTCTTTGGAGCAGGCGAACGAAAACGTCGATTCGTCTGGCGAATTGTCGGGCCGATTTCCAGCTACGACGAAGACGAAAACAAGGTCACTTGTAGCGGTCAAAGGAATTGGTGCTGGGAAACAGACGAGGGCGAATCAACCGAATTGACTGACGAACCGTCTGAGTCGACTTACGAAGGAGAGTTGTCTTGGACGTCGGCCAATTCGTTCAAATACGACTCGAGATTGGTGTAGTCGGTGTCCACGTCATGTCCGTTGCGATCGGACGGATCGTGCGGGTTAAGTCCGTGCTCCGTCTCCCAAGCGTCCGGCATACCGTCACTGTCTGTATCGTCCGGCGCTGGCGATGATTTCAGCTGCGGCCAGCCTCCCGCTTCATTCGGTCGATCGATGATGCCTTGCTGTCCGCATGACGACGTACCTTCCGCCACTTCTCGCAAGACTCGCGTATCGACGGCGTCACGCACCGGTCGATTCGCGCCGACGTTTGCCAATATCAATCGGTATGCTTCGTTTGCAGTGTGAGTCGTGACTGCGGCAAATGGAAACGGCGTTCGCTGACGGTTCTTGGTTTCGTTGGTGTTGCCCTGGAAATCGACGCCGCCCTTCCAGTTGTCGGCCGTCAGTTCGGGCTCGCCTTCTACGACGTTGCCTTCGATATGCCAACGAGGTTCGAAGTTGCCATAGCGAGCCATGTTGTCGTCGATTCTGGCAATGCGGTTGCGAACTCGAGTTCGAGTAGCCGGGCCTGGCTTGTAGTAGTTGTTCACCACGTTGATGCTTTTGGGCTTTCCGTCGCAACTGCGATGATACCAGTTGTAGATCACGTTGTTGCGATAATCCATGTGCTCTGTATGATCGTGGTCGCCACCCGCAATGCTGGGATTGCGACCGGCGCAATGAGCAAACAGATTGTGATGGTACGAAGTGTTCAGGCCGCCTAGCGACGCTCCGTAGCCGTGCGGTCCATAATTGACGCTGCGATGGAGCGGTTCGGAAATCAGGCACCATTGCACCGTCAGATTCTTGGTGCCGTGCCACGTGTTGACGGCTTCGTCGCTGGACCAGCTGACACTGCAATGGTCGATGATAATGTTTGTCGAATCGCGAACTTCGATTCCATCTAGCGGTTTTTCCGCTTCGTCTCCCACGCGGACTCGTAGATAGCGAACAATAATGTCCTTCGCCCCACGAATTTCCAGCGGATAGCGTCGCAGGCAAATTCCGTCGCCCGGCGCCGTTTGGCCGGCAATGGTAATGTCGGAATGTTCAACAAGTAGTATCGACTTCAATTCGATGGTGCCCGATACGCGAAAGATAACCGTGCGACCACTGCCACTCAGCGCATCACGCAGCGAACCAGGTCCGGCATCGTTCAGGTTGGTGACGGCATGCACTTCGCCACCACGGCCGCCTCTCGCATGCCGTCCCCATCCCTCGGCGCCTGGAAAAGCGAGTTGCTGTGCGGAAGTGTCTATTGATGAGCAAACAAAACCCGCCAAAAGCAATGAAATCTTCGCGAACTGGTACAAAATAAATTCTCCGGTATTGCGATTTGCGTCGAAAGAAACCCTCAACAGAATGCAGTTTGCTTGGTGTTAACCGTTTCTTCACGTGACAAGCGTTGCATGGTATGTCGCGAAGCGATGGTTGCGCGTCGAATCTGCCAAACGTTTCTTGTCCTATTTGCTGGTTTGCAGATACTGAATCAAGTCAACAAATTCGCGACGTTTCAGTACTTCGTGAAAGTTGGCTGGCATCAGCGATTGAGGCAGCAATTGTTGTTCGTCAATATCGCTTTGGAGAACTTGAAATTCTTCGCCTTTCTGGTTCGCGTAGACGGCGGAAGCACCTTCCACGCGACGAAACACACCGCTGAGTACTCGCCCGTCATGCAACGTCACCAGCGTCACTCGGAATGCCGCGTCGACGTTGCGATTCGGCAGCAAGATATCTTCTGTTAGCCGTTCGATGCCGCGATTCTTGACGCCGTCCAGTTGCGGTCCGATTAACGCTCCTTCGCCTAGGAATTGATGACAGATCGCACAGTTCTTAGTGAAAATCTGTTTGCCCAAATCGGCGTCAGCTTGTTCCGTGGTCGAACTGGCTTGATTCTGCCAACGAGCGACTTGTGCCAATAGTTGGTCATCCGTGGTGGGCAGCTGATCGATTATCTGTTGTGCTGCTTCGCGAATTTCACGAGCCGAACTGGCTTGGATCTGAGACCGGACCGTCGGATCGTTTAATGTTGCCGCGGCGATGTTACCTTGTTGAATAAGTTCCAGCAACAGACGCTGCCCTTCCATGAAACTGGACAAACTGACGGCCAAGCGTTGTTGCAAACGCGCTGGCAGAGTCTTGGCGAATTCGCTCGCCAATGGTTGGATTTGTGGGTAGCTAGTGGGTTCAGAAACCGCGTCTTGGAGCGTGTTGCGCCATTGCTCGACGACGGAATCGTCCGCGGCAATGTCCAGCAGAATGTTGGCAATGGGCGAATTCCCAAATTGCCGTGACAGGATACCGGCCAGGCGGTGCCGAAGCGGAGTCGCAATTCTGAGCGAACGAAATAACGTCTGCAAATCGTTTTGTAACGGTTCGTCCAAGTCTTTCATCGAATCGGCCAGAGTGACGGCAGCAACCAGGCGAAGGTTGACTTTGGCAAAGTCGGCCGTTGGTAACGCGGGGAGCGATTCGTCCAGTTCGCCGATGGCCAACCACGCGAACGCACTGGCCGTTTCGCCATCCACGATGCGCAGCGACACCATTTGACCGGTCAAGTCACTGGTGTCCCAAGTAACCTGGCGAGCGGTGTCGCTGCGGGGCGGGAAAGCTTGGCGAATGAAGGTTCCTTGCGAATCGATCAAAGCGACGTAATTCCGATCGCTGGCGGGCTTGTCGGGGACGTTGCGATGACCGCACAGCCAAAAGCGAATTTCGCCGGGGCAGGCAAACTTGGTGGATTCGATTGTTCCCGTCGATGTTTCGCCACCTGCCAAACTGCTGAACATCGATAGCACTCGTCCATCGGTCGAATTCCGGTTTTCAAATCTCCATAGAGTAGGATTGTCCGTTTCCCAAACATTGTCATTGCGAAAATGGTCTGCCAGTGCACGGCGGATGACGTCCAAGGCCCACGCCGAAACTTCCGGATGGGTTTGATCTGATTTGACGAGTCGTTCCAGCAAAACCAATTGGAAGTCGATGTCATCGCTAGAGAATTTTCGCAAGGCAGACACGGCCGCGTTCAATTCGTCTCCGCTTAAGTATTGTGCTACGTGTGCCACAAGACGTTGGCGGTCTTGGTCATGCAGTGGAGCTTCCGAAAGTAACGCTTGAAGGCAAACGCTGGCGGCGGCAGAATTAGGCACTGCGACGGCAACGTCCGACAACACTGACAGTTCTTTGGCACTCCACGTTTGTTGAACGATTTGGTTGGCGGTCGAAGCGTCGCGAAGTTGGTTGCGCAGCGCGATGCGAATGGTATGTCGCAGGGCAGGGTCGAAGTCCCGACCTGAAATCAACCGTTCAACCAACGATTTGGCATGCGAAATAGACGGATGCAGTCCTATTGCTTCGGCCGCAAGAGCTTGGGCGCGAGCCGTATCGTTTTGCAGCGTTTTGGTTACTTCAATGGATACTGTTTCGGTCCAAGCGGGAATTTCCGCCAGGGTTCGCAGCGAATGCAGCCGGAGCGGTTCCGGCTGCGAATTCGCAAGCGACGCAACCAGCGAATCGACATCCTCTTGCTCCAAGCGAAAGAGACACCATTGCGCGCAAGCCAGTTGAGCCGGATTGGTGGACAAGGTTGTCAGCTGCTGTAATGACATTATGGCGTCATTGCCGATGCGATCGGTGATTTGGTCCATGGCTGCCATGCGAACTTTTAGATTTGGATGGCCCAGTGCATCTAGCAGTTGCGGTAGTGCAGCCGATGATAACTGCGGGCTGGGGCTGGTGACACCATCGTAGGTGATTCGCCAAATGCGGCCTCGCGTGCGGTCTCGTCCTGGATGTTCCAGCGGCACTTCGTAATGGCCGATAATACGGTTGTAAAAATCAGCAACATAGACGGCGCCGTCCGGGCCCAGTTGGATATCCACGGGGCGGAACCACGGATCATTGCACATGAGAAAATCTTGCATTTCCGCTGCCACTGCGGTTGCGCCGTTGAATTCCAGGCGATCTTGATTGATGCGGCTGGTGACAACGTTGCCGACCAGCAGTCGATTCCGCAGGGAATCGGGAAAGCGATCGTCGGCCAAGATGGCAGCGCCGGCCAAGCCGGTGCTTTCGTGCAGATGATCCATCATGCTGGGTGCGAATCCCAGGCCGTCGTCGGGCTTGCCGAAACTGGGATAGTAGGCACCGCGAATCAGCATGGTCAGCGGCTTGGTGTGGCAGTCAGACGTAATCAAATCGCCGTCGGGAGTGAAGCAGGAACCAAACGGATTGACTTGGCCCCAGGTGAACTGTTCCACTCGGTTCGCATCAGGTCGAAAGCGATACGTGTTGCCGCTTTCCAAGGTGATGGTAGATCCGTCTTTGGCGGTCAAATGTGTAGTATTCGAAAATCCGTGGCACACGTACAGCCAGCCATCGTAACCTCGGCGAAACGCGTTTTGCATGCCGTGTGTGTCACGAGGTTCGCCCATGCCGCCAAAAAGTACGTGTCGCTGGTCGGCCGAACCATCGAGGTCGGAATCTTCCAAGTACAGTATTTCCGGAATCGAATAGACGATCACGCCGTTCTTGTACGGATACAATCCCATGGGAATGTTCAGACCGTCGGCAAACGTGGTAACGGAATCGAAGGAACCGTCTTGGTTGGTGTCGGCCAGTATGGAAATCCGGTCTCGGCCTTGCCCAGCTGCGGCGGCGTAGGGATATTCAATGGACGTGGTCACCCAGAGTCGACCATCGGCATCAAACGCCATATTAAGTGGCTTTTGAATTTGTGGTTCGCTGGCGACCAACTGAATGCTCCAACCGGATGGAAGCTGAAAACGTTTGGCTTGTTCGGCGGCAGAAATTGGTTCGGAAGTGCGGACGTTTTGTTGGAATAAATCTGCGATTGGCTGTGCTGGTAGCGCTACCGGCAAAATGCTCAGCGCGAACAAAATGGCTTGGGCGAAGCGTAGCATGGGAGGCCTTGCGAGCAGGTGGATGAATTGGCGAAACCAATGACGATGCAAATCGACAGAAATAGGTTTGGACGACGCCGAGTTTACCATGCAGAAGAGTGCTACGGAAATTCCGCGGCGCATGAAAAAAGCTCGAGCGGTCACGCGGGATCGCTCGAGCTTTTGGGTAATACACGAACGTGTTTGACGTTTAGCCTACGCTTGCGTGAAATGTTCCTGTTCGAACTGCGAAATCATGTTGTCAAAATGGCCGCTGTTACGAGCTTGTGTCAGTAGGACTTTGCGACCCGAATTGGTCCAAACCCCAACAGTACGACCTTGGTGAGGAAATTCAACGTGAGTGGGAGTGACTTTGGAAACTTCGATACCAGCGGCGTCTACTTTGTAGCACACCTCAAAATGGACTCGTCGATTGGTTTCATCATCCTCCCACACGGTAACCGAAGATTGCATTTGATCACTCCCAAAAAACAGTAACAGAAACTTGCGATACGAATAGTTTTGTCACGAATCGGCAATTTACGAGCCATAATTCGCAAAAACGCTTAATTTCGAATCACGAATTGTGCCAGTGATTAGGCATTTTTGACAAGAGGGATTGTGCAAATTCAGCTCGAATTTAACGAATTTGACCGTCTTGTTGTGAAATCGGTTTTTTGGGGCATGTTTTTTCTGGGATAATGGAGCCATGAATGGTGAAATTGGAAAGGCTTTGCGATCTCGGATGAGTGCGTTGCCTGGGCGAGCAAGTCAAGCGAAATTTGCCCCGGAAATTGGTTATGGGCGTCACTTTGGTTTGACGTCGGTTGGGGTTCGTAAAGCTGCCGTATTGGCTTTGGTCTATCCCAGTGGCGACGATTGGATGGTGCCTCTGACGGTTCGCCCGCTGGACATGCCGGATCATCCGGGGCAAGTCTGCTTGCCGGGTGGAATGGTTGAACCGGGAGAAGGTAGTTTGGCAGCGGCGCTGCGCGAATTCGCGGAGGAGATGGGCGTTTTTCCGGCTAACTTCTCGGTGCTGGGGCCACTGACAGAAATCCATATTTTCAACAGTAATTTTCTGGTGACACCGTGGCTGGCGGTCTGTAGTCAATCGCCTGAATACTCGCCCAACAACGAAGTGGCCGATTGGTTTGAATTACCGCTGACGGCAATTCATAACATCGGTTTACATGATTCGATGGAGGTGGTGCGAGGCCACTTGCGGTTTGTGGCTCCGTGTATTCGCTGGAATCAACATTGCATCTGGGGCGCGACGCTAATGATGTTGGCGGAATTGTCTGATTTGGTTCGACCTACTTGTGTCGAACTGCGTTCGTTTTAGGCTTGGACAATCTTGTGGCGGTGCTTGGAGACGCCTGCGGTTGCGTTTCGGCTATCCACGACTAATTGAGCGTGGTCGACAATGAATTTGTAGTCGTACGCCGAATGATCGGTGGCAATCAATACTAGGTCTTGGGATGCCAAAAATGCTGGCGTTAGCTGTTGGCTCTGCATTTGAGGGAATTCATATTGACGCATGCAGGGGAGTGTCGGGACATGAGGGTCATTGTAACTGAGTTCTGCACCGGCGTTTTGCAGTAGTTCCATCAGCTTGAACGAAGGACTTTCACGAGGATCGTCGACATCTTTTTTGTACGCGACACCCAGCAAGCAGATCTTGCTACCTCGAACCGGCTTGCCGACATCGTTTAGCGCTTCCATGACTTTCGAAATCACGTACTTGGGCATGGACGTGTTGACTTCTCCGGCAAGTTCAATGAAGCGAGTAGACAGTTCGTGCTTCCGAGCCAGCCAGCTTAGATAGAACGGATCGATGGGAATGCAGTGTCCGCCGAGACCGGGGCCCGGATAGAATGGCTGAAAACCAAAGGGCTTGGATTTGGCGGCGTTGATAACTTCCCAAATGTCGATGCCGAGTCGATCGAACAAGATTTTCAATTCGTTCACCATGGCGATGTTCACGCTGCGATAGGTGTTCTCCAAGATTTTGCAAGCCTCTGCCACTTCGCACGAAGAAACCGGGACAACTTCCACAACCGCCTGAGAATAAACATCACAGGCCAATTTCAAGCTGTCTAAATCATAGCCGCCAACAACTTTGGGGATACCACTGGCGGAAAAATTGGGATTTCCCGGGTCCTCTCGTTCTGGGCTGTACGCTAAGAAAAAGTCTTCGCCCGCTTTGAGCCCTGATTCCAACAAGATTGGCAACATGACATCTCGAGTTGTGCCGGGATAGGTGGTGCTTTCCAAAACAATCAGTTGGCCGGGACGAAGTGACTTGGCAATTTGCCGAGTGGTTGATTCGACGTAAGAAAGATCGGGGTCTCGCGTGGATGTTAGTGGTGTGGGAACGCAGATCAGCAAGACGTCCGCTTCAGCTAATCGATGCATATCCGCTGTTGGTTCGAACATGTCTCGCTCTAGCCAATCCTGAACCCATTCATCCGGGATGTGCTTGATATACGCTTTGCCGTTTTGAAGCGAATCGACTCGTTCAGCACTAACATCAAAACCCATGGTCTGCCAGCCTTTGGCGACAAAGGCATGAATCAAAGGCAGGCCGACATAGCCCAAGCCGATCACGCCAATGATGGCGGTTTGGTTGTCAATTTTGCCGGACAGGGAATCCAGCGCAGAAAAATGCGCAGATGGAGTGTTTTTGATGGCAGTGGACAAGGGATTCCTCCGTGAATCTTTGTTAGTACGACAGCCCGTTTCGAGCAGCGCTTTGGCACGGTTAGACAAGAACGCCGCGAATGACGCTGGCAATGCGGTCAATGTCGCTCTTAGCCAGGTAGGGGCTCATGGGCAAGCTGAGCGTATCGTTGGCTATCGCTTCGGCTACCGGGAAATCACCGGCAGAGTAACCCAGGTCCGAAAACACTGGTTGAAGATGCAATGGAACGGCGTAGTACGAAACGGACGGAATTCCGTTTTCGCCTAGTTCCATGCAGAGACCATCTCGGTCTTGAGTGCGAATGGTGTACTGTGCCCAGACAGACGTGTTGTATTCCGCAACCTGTGGACACCGCACCGAGTCTCCTTCGGATAGGAGTTGTCCATATGTGTCGGCGACTTGTTGTCGCAATGTAATCTCGTCGTCAAAGATTTCCAGTTTGGGCATCAGGATGGCAGCTTGCAGTGTGTCCATTCGCCCGTTGACACCCAGCATCGGGTGATAGTGTTTTCGTTCCTGTCCGTGGACGCGAATATATCGAAACTTTTCTGCCAGTTCATCATCGCTGGTGAATAACGCTCCACCATCACCGTAGCAGCCCAACGGCTTGGATGGAAAGAAAGACGTACTTCCAATGGTCGACAGCGAACACGATTTGACGCCATGATGCGTCGCACCGAAGCACTGTGCCGCGTCTTCAATTACTGGGAGTCCATATTGATCTGCTATGGAATTGATCGCCTGCATATTTGCCGTTTGTCCGAAGATACCCACGGGCATGATGGCCTTGGTCCGACTGTTTATGGCGGCTTCCAGTTTGGAGGGATCCAGGTTGAAAGTAGCATCGTCTACATCCACAAACACTGGCTTTGCGCCCAGCAACGCAATGGTTTCCGCCGTTGATATCCACGTGAACGGAACCGTGATGACTTCGTCTCCAGGTTGGATGCCCAATGCCATCATGGCGATCAAGAGTGAGTCCGTTCCCGAGGAAACCGTCACGCAATGTTTGACACCAACGTAGCTTGCTAGTTTTTGTTCCACTTCCGCTACTTCGGGACCAAGGACGTAACTGCCATGTTGTAAGACTCGTTGAATAGCTTCGTCAATCTGAGGCTTGATGCGCTTCTGCTGCGCTGCGAGGTCGATGAATGGAATCATGACAATCTTCCGTGATGTCTTAGCGAATATAACTGCCTGCTAGTAACGGATTAGCGACGTGCAAATTCCAACCATGGCTGCCAGCAGGATTCGAACTGGCGTATTGTTTTCGATCTGGAAGAACTTGCCAATATCGACTTTACGCGAACCGACCACAAATTTTTCAGAATAATTCGGCTGGAACTGCTAGCGTTGCAGGCGAGGTCGCAGCCACGGCCGGTTTTTTATTTGCAGTCTGCGTGGCAGGTACTTTGTAGCCAACCTTTACGCTGGATTCACGAGCGAAATGTTAATGCGCTTCCAGCCAGTTTTTCCCCACGCCCATTTCTACAACGATGGGTACTTGCATGGGAAGGGCGGTTTGCATGGCCTCCTGGATCAGCGGCATGACACTGTCCTGTTCTTCTAAAAACAAGTCAAACACAATTTCGTCATGCACAGTCAACAACATCTTGGTTTTGAATTGGTTCGAAAGAAGTAGCTTGTGCACCTTGATCATTGCCAGCTTCAGCATGTCGGCCGCGGTCCCTTGAATGGGGCTGTTCATGGCCAAGCGTTCCGCCGTGCTGCGAATCGAATTGTTGCGCGAATTGATGTCGCGCAAATAACGCCTGCGACCCGTCAGTGTTTTGACATAGCCATGTTCCCTAGCGAACGCAATGGTCTTGTCAATATAGTCCTGCACGCCCGGATACTTTTCAAAGTAGTTTTTGATTACTTCAGACGCTTCTTGACGAGGAATATTCAGACGCTGCTGCAAACCAAACGCAGAAATCCCGTAGATGATGCCAAAGTTGACTGTCTTGGCTTTGTCTCGCATTTCACGAGTCACTTCGTCGGGTGCCACTTTGTAAACCTTGGATGCGGTAATCGTGTGAATGTCTGCGTTCGACTGAAATGCTTCCAGCATACTAGTGTCGCCACTAAGTTCGGCCATAATGCGAAGTTCAATTTGCGAATAGTCTGCGGACAGGATTCGATAGTCATCATTCCTAGCAATAAACGCGGCCCGGATTCCTCGTCCTCGTTGCTTGCGAATCGGAATCGTTTGCAAATTGGGATTGTTGGACTGCATGCGGCCTGTAGCTGTCCACGATTGGCTGTAGTGCGTATGCATTCGTCCGGTCTTGGGATTCACCGCTTGAGGTAGTTGATCCAAGTAAACTGACTTCAGCTTCACTGCATTTCGATATTCCAATACGTCTTCCACTATTTTGTGTTTGGAAGCGAGTCGTAGGAGTTCCTGCTCGCGAGTCGAATACTGGCCGGTCTTGGTCTTTTTGGGTTTGTCGTCCAGTTGAAGTTCTTCATACAAGATTTCCCCCAACTGTTTGGGCGAATCAATATTGAATTCTCGCCCGGCTGCCGAATAAATTTGACTTTGCAGTTCGGCAATTTCTTCTGCCAGTTGCTCCGATTGCAGTTCTAGGGCGGCGGTATCAATACGAATTCCTTCGTACTCCATGTCCACCAACACTGGAATCAGCGGGCATTCCACTTCGTAACACACTCGATCTACGCCTCGTTCTTTGATATCGGGCGTAATCACTTGGTAGACTTGATACGTCACGTCGGCGTCTTCGCAAGCGTAGTCGGCCAGCTGTTCGATCGGGATGTCTCGCATAGATTTCTGTTCCGAACCCTTTTCACCAATCAACTGGCTGATGGGAATCGGTTCGTAGTTGAGGTACAGCTTGGCCAAGTAATCCAAGCCGTGTTTGATTTCCGGTTCTTTCATCGAATGAGCCAGCATGGTGTCCATCAGTTCACCTGCGACGTCGATGCCGTGCCATTTGAGTACCGTCAGGTCGTACTTGAGGTTGTGCCCGATTTTCTTGATGTTGGCGTTCTGCCAAAGCGGGTCGAATTCGCGTAGCACTGCAGTCGCATCGTCATCGTCTTCGGGGCAGACAACGAAGTACGCTTGATGAGGCTGATAGCAGATGGCCAGGCCGATCGGCGTGACTTCTCGAGCGTCCAGGCCGGTGGTTTCCAAGTCGAAACAGAATTCAGATTGGTCCTGCAATTCTTTCAGCAACGATTGGCGTTCTTCGGCAGTACGAATTACCTTATAATCGTGCCGCACGTCGGCCAGTTTTTGGACCTCCAGTTCTTCCGTATCAAACAACGATTTCTGGATCTCCACTTCGCGACGATGACGCAGGTTCGCCGCTTTGGCGCCGGCCGTCGAGAACTTCTTGCCAAAGAGCCGTCTGCCCAACGTTTCGAATTCCAGTTCCAAGAACAACGCCTTGAGCGATTCTTCGTCTATGGGATCGCGAACCAAGCGTTCCCAAGTGATTTCGTGCGGCACGTCGGTAATGATGGTGACCAAACGTTTGGACAGACGAGCTTGTTCGGCGAATTCGATCACTCGTTCTTTTTGTTTCCCTTTCAGCTTGTCGGTGTTATTCAGCAATCCTTCAACCGAACCAAACTGCGCAATCAGTTTTTGTGCCGTCTTTTCACCGATACCGGGAATGCCTGGAATATTGTCCGACGAATCTCCCATTAGGCCCAGAATGTCTATCACTTGGTCCACTCGTTCTACTTGCCAGCGTTCTAAGACTTCAGGTATTCCCATGACTTCAAACGTGCCGCCTTGGCGGCCTGGCTTGTAGACCAATGTCTTGTCATTGACCAGTTGATGGTAGTCCTTGTCCGGAGTGACCATGTACGTAGTAAAACTGTCGTCCGCGGCCTGCTTGGCCAGCGTGCCGATGATGTCGTCCGCTTCAAAGCCAGGCTGCCGAATCACCGGAATGTGCATGGCATCCAGTAGCTTGAAAACATAGGGGATCTGTTGGCTCAGGTCTTCCGGCATCGCGTCTCGCTGAGCCTTATAATCTGCAAACTCTTCGTGACGATGCGTTGGCTCTGCGGTGTCAAAGGCAACACCGATGTGCGAAGGCTGTTCTCGGTCCAGCAAATCCAATAACGTGTTGGCGAACCCAAATACAGCGGACGTACAGAGACCGCTGGACGTGTAGCGAGGACTCCGAATCAGCCCGAAATGCGCGCGGTAAATTAATGCCATGCCGTCCAGTAGGAAGAGTCGCTTGTTTCCGTCTAGCAAATTCACAGAATGGCCTCGGTATGTGCGGAAAAAGTTTGAGCAGTTTGGATTCGTGTCTTTCGCATAGGTTACTGGACGACTGACTCGGCGGAAACCGGCGATGGCAGGTAGTGGGTAGGCGCGAGTTCGAAACGCCGTGCCTGAGTTTTCTGCGAACCGGCGAAAACGACGCGTTGTCCGTTCAGCCAACTGCAGCGACTGGTCTAGCCGAAGCAAGTCCGCAGCGATATAACCAGCGATGTTTGCGAAAAATGTCGATTTTACGTCGCTTTTGCCATGGAACGAAGTTGGGAATGCCGATGATTCGAGCCGCCATTTTGGGAGCTACCGGATATACCGCGTACGAACTGATCAAGCTGCTACTGCGACATCCGCATGTGGAAATCCGTTGCTTGACCAGTCGCCAAGAAGATTCGCCTCATGTGTCGACTGTGCATCCTTCCCTGACGGGCTTGCTGGATCTGCGGCTGACGCAGCCCGATGTGCAGCAAGTGGTCGATTTGTCGGATATCGTCTTCAGTTGTCTGCCGCATGCCGCGTCGGCTGAGTCGGTTGCCGAGATTCTGGCCGCTTCGGATCGAATCAAAATGGTGGACTTTAGCGCGGACTATCGACTGACAGATTTGGCCGTGTATGAGCATTGGTATGGCGTGACGCATCCAGATCCGCAACGAGTTGGTGTGACTCCGTATGGGCTGGGCGAATGGTTTGCGGATAGCATTCAGGAAGCTCGTTTGGTGGCTAATCCCGGCTGTTATCCAACTTCGGCTATCCTGGCAATTGGTCCGCTGCTGAAAGCCGGAATTGCTTCGCCGCAAGACATTGTGATTGATTCCAAGAGTGGTGTCAGTGGGGCAGGTCGTTCGCCCAAGTTGACCACGTTGTTTCCAGAATGCAATGAAAGTTTTTCGGCATACGGAGTGGGACAGCATCGACACACGCCGGAAATAGAGCAAGTCTTGTCGACGTTGGCAGGCGAAAATGTGGATCTGATTTTTACACCGCACCTGGTGCCGATGGATCGAGGTATCTTGACCACGGCCTACGTTCGTCCGAAGGGAAGTGTCACGCAAGAAGCGGTCATGGCCGAACTGCGCAAAGCCTACGAAGGTTCACCCTTTGTTCAAGTCGTCGACCACCTTCCTGCCACCAAACACGTTAGCGGCACCAACTTTTGCCACCTAACAGCTCGGATCGTCAATCAGCGAATTGTGCTGATCAGTTGCATTGATAACTTGATCAAGGGCGCGTCCGGCGCTGCCGTGCAAAACATGAACTTGATGTTCGGCTGGGACATGACCTTGGGGTTGCTATAACATTGTCAATCAATCGATGAAGGAATGGGAACATGGAGTTTTCGCTGCCCGCTGGATTTTCTGCAGCCGGAGTCCACTGCGGCGTAAAGAAGGGGACCACCAAGTTGGATCTGTCGATGATTGTGGCAGATTCGGCATGTGTGGCTGGCGGAGTCTATACGCAGAATCGAGTTTTTGCGGCGCCAGTGGGCTGGGATCGAGCCAGAACGCCGTCTTCGCAAATTCGCGGGGTGGTGGTTAATTCGGGTAACGCCAATGCTTGTACTGGTTCGCAAGGCGAACAAGACGTAGCCGATATGGCTCGAATTGCCGCCGCATCCGTGGGCGCCGACGCGGATGAATTTCTGGTCCTTTCCACGGGTGTCATCGGCGAATTGATGCCTATGAATGTCATCTCCCAAGGGATTGCCGCCGCTGCGGATGTCTTAGGAAATGATGAAACGTCGCTAATCAACGCCGCCAAAGGCATGATGACCACCGATAATCATCACAAGTTGGCTCAGGTCACAGTGGACGTTGGTGGTGGTCGCACTGTTCAGATCACAGGGTTGGCCAAGGGAGCGGCGATGATTGGCCCGAATATGGCCACAATGCTGGGTGTCATTCTGACCGATGCGAAATTGTCAGAGAATGACGCTCAGTCGGTACTTTCGTCGGCCGTGGCGGATAGTTTCAATTGCATTTCCGTGGAAGGACACACCAGCACCAATGATACCGTCTTGCTGTTAGCATCGGGCAACGCAAGTACTCAGTTGCTACAAGGAGCACAGTTGGCTGCGTTTGCGGAAGGAGTTCGACAGGTATGCATTGAACTGGCCAAGTCGATTCCTAACGATGGCGAAGGTGCTACGCATTTGATCGAAATTCGAATCCAGGGACTCGCTTGCCGAGAAGACGCATATTTGATTGCCAAATCCGTGGCCGATAGCGCGCTAGTGAAAACGGCCATCCACGGCGCAGATCCGAATTGGGGCCGCATCGTTTCTGCAGCGGGATATGCCGACGTGGAATTCGACCCGCAAGCCGTTCGTTTGTTTCTGAACGGTACGCTGTTGTACGAACAAGGAACACCGGTCGTTTTTGATGAAGTGTCCGTGTCTGATTCGATTCGAAATCAACGAGTGACGGAGATTGATCTAGAATTCGGCGAAGGGGAAGCGGGAATCACCTTTTGGACTTGCGACATGACGGCCGAATATATCCGTTTGAATGCAGACTATCGAACATAGGATTCTTAATCGAGGGAGCGAGCCTTAGCTTAGATGGCAGTGAATGCTTGTTCGATGTCTGCATCGTCCCAGAAACATGAGTGGCGCTACAAGGGCGAACTCGACCATAGTTTTTCCATTTCGAGCGTGCCCGAGTCGGCTTGGTTTTCTAGTTCTATCGGTGTGGTAATAGCTGCGATTTCTGGGTTGGGGAAAGACTTCGAATATGGGTTCTGTCATGCCCGAGGTATTTATCAGACGCTTCGCTGCAAAATGAGTACGTCAGGCGACGTTATGATGCGCGAGCAGGACGGCGTCGCGGAAAATCAGCCGTCTCCAAATCCAGTTCTCGCCGGCCACGCGAACGGTCTCGAGCACGGTTGTCATCGTTTTCGCTTCGCAACTCCATGTCTCGAAGGTCCTGCACCACGTCTTGATAGCGGCCATGCAAGTCCCAGGCGGTAAGCCCGAGATAGATGTTGAAGCCAATCGAAGCAAACAGCCCCAACATAGCCAACACAAACGGCATCCAGCGATTGCCCGCAAACTGTTGCAACGGCTTTGTTGATAACGATGAATCTGAAGTGTCCGCTGAATCGATCTTGCCGAGTCCGCCGGGACGCCGAGTCGTGATTTTGCTGTCTGTTTTTGTCACGCCGACGATTTTGTCAAGTGCTTTCGCGTTGTTTTCACGGGCGATAATCGTGTTGCGAACTGGTGTCGATTCCGAAGGCAACGGATTTAGCTCGCGAGCATTTCCCGCTGCCGGACGCCGCTGAAATGAATCCCGATTCGATGCATTGCTGATGTCATTCACGTCCGTTTCGATGGAAGAAAAAGTGTCCGTTTCGTTCGATGGGAAGTAGGACGCCCTGCTTTGGACTCTAGGCCGACCGCCACTTGCAGCGTTGTCCGCACGTCGGTCCGATTGTGCTAGCCGAGTTCCATCGTTTCTCCAGGTTCCTTGGTTTATCCGGCTGCCCGGTTGCTGAAGTACCACGGGCACGATGGGCAGCGGATCGACGTCATGCGAAGGTCGTATTTCGAGACGCGGCTTGCGACCGAAAAAGGCCAGCTGTCTTTGCAGTAGCGACGAACCAACGTTGCCGACGTCAGAAAATGTCGAATTTTCCCTGTCACGTACATCAATTTCCAGGTCGTCTGTGAATGAATAGGACGCATCAAAACCTTCGGAACGTTCCCGCGAATTTAGATCTTGTCTCGGGCTTTCCGACAGTATGGAAGGATCGCCTTCGACTGGGAACGCAAAGTCATCGTAAAGATCTTGCGTAGTAGTGGAGCGATTTCGATCGTTCCGGTTGCGATCCGGCGGCATGCTCTGTCGCTGTTTCTGTGTCGCAAAACCGGACGGCTGCAAACGATCTGCTGGCAGGGCTTCGCGTTGATATGTGCGAGCGTCCGATCGGGGACGCGGCCGCCCGTTTCGTCGTCGGGTTGAGTTCGAGTTCGGTTGCTGGCGATCTTGCCCGAGTTCTATCGATGTTGCTACGTCCGATGAAGTGTCGAAGCCAACGTCGGCGGATGGGGTCGAATCTCTGGTCCAGCGTGAAAAATCAGAATCGGTTGTATCCAACGAATAGTCCGCATCGTTCTGATAACGATCACGACTAAGATCAGTCGCATCGCGGTCTGGGGCGTAGTCTTCAATATTCGAGGCGTACGTATCGCGGTCGTACTGTGCCTGGTTGATCTGGCCGCCGGTTTGTTCGCGATTGAATGCGGTAACACGGCGATCGGGGCGATTCGTTGGTTCGATAACATCGCCGCCGCTTTGCAAAATAGCGGGGTCGCCCCATACGGAATAGACATCAAAGCCTTCGGACTGCAGCGGAATGGGGCGGTCCTGTTGAAACAGTCCCATCACGTCTTCCGCGGTTGCTGACCGCCAACCTGAATCGTCAGCTCCCAACGCAGTCCCGGCTTGTGTCGCGAAGCCAAAACCTAGAGCCAACAACAATAATGCCATCCGTGTCATCTTGTCAGTCCTGTTTGCAAAAGATGTTAACCAGCGACCAATGTAAGCAGTCATGTCGTTGCATGTAAATACAGGTTTTCTTACTTCTGCAACGAACCGACCGAATGTGCTAGACGCCTCAGTGGAATTGCATCACAATGCGGTTCCTGAAAGAGAAATATAGCTGTTTTTTTAGTTGGTGATTTATCTAGTGTGTGGCAGTGTTGGTGGGTGCACGAGGAGAAACAGGATGCAGATAAAGCTGATTTCGACGTTTTTGTTGTTTGGATTTGCGTCGGCCGTTTTGTGGGCGGATGATTCTTCTGGTGTGAAAAAGGAGAGCGAATTGGCGTATCCGGAAACTCGGAAAGTGGACCAAGTAGACGATTACTTCGGTACGAAAGTGCCCGACCCCTATCGTTGGCTAGAACAAGATGTTCGCGAATCGGACGAAGTGCGCCAGTGGACAGAAACGCAAAACGCAGTCACGCGGGAAATGCTCGATTCGATCGCCGCTCGGCAGCAGATCATCGACAAACTGACCAAGCTCTGGAATTATCCCAAGTATTCGGCTCCTTCGAAGAAAGCGAATAAGTACTTTTTCAGTAAGAACGATGGACTGCAAAATCAGTCCGTTCTGTACGTTTCAGAATCATACGACGGCGAAGCCAAGGTCTTATTAGATCCCAACACGTGGTCTGAAGATGGCACGGTGGCCTTGGCCGGTGCGACGGCCAGTGATGATGCCAGGTACTTGGCTTATTCCATCAGCGAAGCGGGTTCGGACTGGAAGAAGATGCGAATCCTAGATACCGATTCCGGCAAAGATTTGGACGAGACGCTGCAATGGTTGCGATGGGGAAGTGCCACTTGGACCAAAGACAATCAAGGTTTCTATTACGCTCGTTATCCTGAGCCAGCTGCAGGTGAAGCCTATCAAGCGTTGGCGTTAAATCAAATGGTCTATTACCACAAGTTGGGCACAC
>JAGQOZ010000538.1 GCA_020426955.1 Planctomycetales bacterium | reverse complement strand
AGACCTTGTCTGGTTGAACGATTTGAACGGCTTGCACAAGCTGTGAAAAATCGGCGTGATCAGAAAGTGGAAAAACGTGGTCTAATTGGAGTCGCCGCTTGGTCTTTGTGTCGATGGCCCAGCCGGTGACGCCCAAGTGGACGGAGCGAGGAATCCGGATGGTTCGTACACCTGGCTGTGTTTTGGGCGGAGCCAGATAGACACGGCCGGTTGGTTGCGAGTTGCCGACGATTTCGTAATCGCCGAGTTCGACTCCCAATTGCTGGTACAGTCGACAATATTTGGCGATTTCTTGGTGCACGCACAAACGGAAGCCTCGTTGCTGAAGTTGCCAGACCAGTTCCTGCGCCTTTCCCAACACGTAGGTGTGAACAATGGGGACTCTTCCTTGGGCAAGACTACGCTGTAGTGCATTTGCCAAGGCGTCTAGCACTTCACCACTCGGCGGAAACACATATTCCGGCCGACCAAAAGTGCATTCCATCACTAAGATATTGGCTTGGGGCAATCGAGCGGGTTCGGCGGTGGCTTTGGGAGCGAGATCAAAATCGCCGGTGTACAGCAACGAACTTTGTTGGCCTTGCACGTAGATCAACGACGATCCCAACATGTGCCCGGCTGGTAGCAACGTAATTTCAAGCGAACCGAAACGCTCCGGCGAATCCAATCGCAGGCTGCGAACAGGTCGCTGCTGCCCGAGTCGAAAGCGATAGAATTCGGCCGTTTCACGAGTGCAAACCGTCAGTTGATGCGGTGCCATGTGATCGGCATGCGCGTGCGAAATGTATCCGGTTCGCAAAGGCCTGGTGACATCCAGCCCCAGGCCTATTTCTGTTAAAAATACTCCATCGTGGAAGTGGAGCATCTTTGGTTACGAACTGGCGGAGACAGTTTCTTCGACTTCGGCCGTCTCGTCGTTAGCGGGTGGCGAAATGAATACTTCCAACGACTTGGCCGCCGCTTTGGTCACTTGGTCTTTGGACATTCCCGTTACCTGCAGCGAATGACACGCCGGTGCAATCAAACCATCGAAGCCAATCTCTTCCAGCAACGCACGGAATTCCGCGGTGGGCACGGTCTGGTCGTTTTGCGAAAGCAAACACCGACTCGAGGCCGGTACCAATTCTCCTGAAGAATCTTCCACTGGATCGGCGACACCCGACAAGCGAACGTACAGAATTTTGTCAGACGACAACGCCTGAATTTGTTGAACCGTGCCTTCGTTCTGAAACCAGCTCCACGTATCGACGCAGATTCCAATCTGATCATGCGACACGGTTCGCATCAGCGCGATTAACGCTTCCGGCGAACGAATAAATGAATGACCACCCTCCTCTGACGGCTGACAGTCTTCGCCCAGATCAATAGCCAAACGCATCCCATGTTTTGCGAGTTCCGATGCCATGGTATCGAGTCGCTGGCGATGCCGTTCAAAGTTTTCCTGATATGGCAAACTTGGATGGTGCGGTGACACGGTTGCGATGGCGACACTGGTGCCAAAAGAAGCGATCGTGTCAAGACAGCTTTGTAGCGTCTGCCACTGATCGTTAAATTCTGCATCATCAGCACTTAGATCTACGGGGATAGAGAAGCTTCCAATCTTGATGTTTCCACTGGAAATAAAGCGAGTAGCGGTTTCGGGACCTCGAGTCTGCAGATTTCCGATAAAACTGTTCGCATCTAAATCAAATGTCGTAAATCCGTAGGTCAAAGCTAATTCGATGACTTCGTTTTCTCGAGCTCGAATACCCAGACAACTGGCGTTTAGATTCCACTTCATCAAAAAAACACTCCCTCCTTGCCAAAAAAATATTGGCAAAATAACTAGTACTACTTCGAGTAAACTGCTTCTCTTTGCGATTATGTCGACCATGCCAATTGAATCAATGGGGATTGTGGCCAGCCGCTTTCGCCCTTAAATGAGAAGAAAGCCTGTGCGAAATGTTAAAAAAGGCTTAGTCTTTGGAAGTTCTAGAGATGTGGGGATAGCGAATTTGGCCCATAGTTTCATAATGGATTTTTGAATCAGATTTTTTTACGACACCTAGAAGATCTAAGCATGTCTTGGTGGGAAGCCATAATCATTGGGTTAGTTGAAGGATTTACCGAGTACCTGCCGGTAAGTTCCACTGGGCATATATTGCTGGTTCAACGCGCACTGGGAATTCCAGAATCGGAAGCAGCCAACGCGTATGCTGTCTGCATCCAGACCGGCGCCATTTTGGCAGTTCTTGGAATCTACTGGCAGCAAGTACGCAATGCCGTGGTTGGCACGCTGGGTGTCTTCGGGATTGGCTCGGGTGATGCGAACGGCGCAAAGCTATCACTGAACCTGATCGTGGCATTTATTCCAGCTGCGGTGGTAGGCCTGCTATTCGACGATTTGATCGAAGAAAAGTTGTTTCGTCTCTGGACCATTGTCGCGGCGTGGTTTGTGGGCGGCATTGCGATTCTGTTCGCATCGTATTGGCTCCGTTCCGCCGACTCGAATCGCCCAAGTCGAAGTCTTCCGCTGGAACAGATGAGCTGGAAGATCGCATTGGGAATTGGACTAATTCAATGCTTGGCAATGTGGCCGGGAACCAGCCGCAGTTTAGTAACCATTTGCGGCGGCGTGCTGCTGGGAATGAGTCTTTCTGCGGCAGTTGAATTTAGCTTTTTGCTGGGCGTGATCACATTGCTGGCTGCCACGGTTTACAAAGCGGGATCGGCCGGACCTGTCATGCTAGCCGAATACAGTTTTGCTACCATGATCTACGGATCGTTGGCCGCTTGGGTAGCAGCATTTGTCGCCGTGAAATGGATGGTGGCCTATCTCAAGCGTAACGGCATGGAGCTTTTTGGTTATTATCGAGTTGGCTTGGCCGTAGTCGTGGGAACCTGTTTGATCCTAGGCGTGCTCAGCGAACAGCATTCGTTGGATTTCACCGGTCCCAACACTCGGATGAATACTCGCAGCGTGTTAATTGACGGTCCGGTAGATAAGCCATTTCAGCATTTCGGCGACAAAGTAAATCCGTCGGCGCCCTTTTCCGGCGAATCGGGCGCGAGTTCGCGGTTTTAAGCTACTGGTCATCGTCATCGTCGCAATTTCCAGCGATAAATCTTGATTCTGCTTAATCTTCCACAACACCGTTGGACGTCTTTCGACATTCTGGGTTCCCGCGAATTCTGCTACGATGCGTTGATGCTGGCGGTACACGTTCGACATCAGTCGTCGCGTTTGCCGGCATTTCGCAAACGCCGAATTTCACCGGAAATCGTTTTCCATTACCTCAAACTTGATGGACTTCCTATGAATAAGATGTGTTCCCGAATTGTCTGTTGCCTTTTGTTCGCCTTTTTGACGAGTGCCACTATGCATGCTGAAACGCCGCTATTGGATCGAGAGCTTTTCTTTGGGAATCCGCAAATTGCCGGTGGGAAGCTCAGTCCGGATGGCAAATTCATTACGTTCATGAAGCCCTACAACGGCATCATGAATGTGTGGGTCAAAGAGTTCGCCGAACCGTTTGAAGCAGCCAGACCCATCACCGATAGCGTTCGACCTTTGTACGGCTACACTTGGACCGATGACGGCAAGTACATCTTGTTTGTGAAAGATTCAGACGGTGACGAAAACATGAACCTGTTTGCCGTCGATCCAAATGCCCCGGCAGCAGAAGGCAAAGACGTCCCAGACGCTCGCAATTTGACGCCCATGAAGGAAGTCACGGCGCAGATTGTTCATGCCAGCGAAAACAATCCGGATCTCTTGTGGGTGGGGCTGAATGATCGAGACAAAGCGTGGCACGATCTGTATCGACTGGAAATCTCCACCGGCGAACTGACTCTACTGTACGAAAACACCGATCGCATCACCGGCTATGAATTCGATTGGGACGACAATCTGCGTTTGCTCAGTCGCACCGACCCAGCCGGCAATACCACGCTGCTGCGCAAAGATGGCGACCAGTTGGAGCCCATCTACGAAACTTCGGTCTCGGAAAACGCCGGAGTCAGCGGCTGGGATCCCAAGAACGAAAAGCTGTATCTGGTGACCAACAAAGGCGACTTGGATCTGATGACGCTGTATATCATGGATCCGCAAACCAAAGAGTTAACCAAAGTTGAAAGTGACCCAGAAAACCGAGT
>JAGQOZ010000537.1 GCA_020426955.1 Planctomycetales bacterium | reverse complement strand
ACAGCCCATGGCCAACGCCACTTCAAACGCGGGCGACGTTTTCTGACGAAAGATGTCCAGCACTTCCAACGTCGACAGCGGTTGCGGGTTCTGCGCCCAGCAGAGTTCGGCACCTTGTCCCAAGCACAACGTGCTGTGGCCCGCTGCGGCGGCTTGCAACATAGCGGCCAAGTTGACGCCGGGTGCGTTGCATTCGCCAATCAAGCGATAACCGTCTCCCAACAATAGGTCGCCCACGTTCAAGGCAATCGCCGTCCCGTGCTGTGTGTGCAACGCGGGTTCGCCATAGCGAATGTCATCGTCATCTTCAATGTCGTCGTGTACCAACGATGCTTTGTGGAAGCATTCCACGGCGACGGCAATTTTTTTCACGTGATCCGGAATCGGGGTTTCCGGATCGTCTTGCATGGCTTTCCAAGCACATGCAGCCAAGAAAGGTCGCCAGCGTTTGCCGTCTTTAGCCAGCCAGCTGCGAGCGATCCGTTCGGTTTCACTGGCGGCTGGTCCCATGATGGCAGCGAGCGAATCTGATTCGAACCACGTTTGCACTTCGGTTCGCAACGTATCCAAATTCAAACGATACGTGCGATCATCACTGGTCAGGTGAATCACTTCCCAGACCCAATCCAGGTCGACCGTGACATCTTTGCAATCGTCTTGCAGCAACGGAACGGCCACGCCGGGAATGGCGGCAGATTCCATGTACGGAAACGCCTTTTCCAAAACGGACAAGCAGCTGACACCGACGATGGCGTCAATTTTTCCCGTCTGTACAATGGCCATTACCAGGGCCGAACCTTCTGCCACCAGCACAGCGTAGCCCAGCTTTTCTGCTTCTTCTTGCAGGTCTTGAATGGAACACAAACCACACTGTTTACACAACAGGCCGAATTCATCGAACGGAGCGGGGCACTGGTCCTCAATTCGCAAACATTTGGGCAACAGCAGCAACCGACGGTTGTACGGAACCGAAGCCAGCGAATCCTTCCACACTTCGCTGTTCATTAAAACGCCAATGTAGTCGACATACTTCGCGTCGATTTGCTTGGCTTCCGCGAACGATTCCGCCATGCCCCGCAGTTCGCTCATTGGCAGCGGCGGTACCGGTTTTTCGGCCGCAACAAACTCTTTGAGCCAGGTGCGAATCTGTTCGCGTTGCTGACGCGTTGGCGGAATGTTTTCTTGCGGAGGACGTTCGATTTGAACCGGGGTGGCTCGAGGAATATTGATAACAGGTAAATCCATGCTCTCACCTTGATGGCGGTTCTGATAAATAAGTTGGTTGGCGATGTGCGCCACATTACGTTGCGTCGACGTTCTGGTTGGAAGCTATTTCAAGACGCGGCGGTTAGGTATATGCTCCGAAACCAAAGAACCAATGCTTCTTGGCAAAGCGATAGGCCCAATGTTCTTCAGGGATTTCGTTTCCGGGATTGTGTTGGCTGGTACGAGGTTCCAGATCGTCGAGTTCGGCAATCGCGGTACCTCGTTGCGTGGTGTCATTGGCCGAATGCTTTTCGACCAAATGTTTCACCAAATCGGGGCGTTCCAGAATAACACAACCTCGAGTTGCATGTGCTGACGTTTCGCGAAAGTCCTTCAGGAATTCGGACTTGGTCATGATGTTGTACACGCTGGGTTCGTCATAAATGGTATTGGTGGCGAATTGTAATACGGGACAAGGTTCAATCGCTCCTGACGGGCCAATATGATGACTCACACCGGTGGCCATGGGGCATAACGCTTGTCCTTGATCATCCCAGTAGGCATCGACGATGGCAATCGGCAGTTTCGCTCGCATCTGCACCACAAACTTGCGAATTTGCAACACCTGTTCCGGTGTTAATGCTAGTTCCGGCGACGGATCCGGCCCGACCACTCGGTACGTGTGGAACCAAGCGTAATGCACGCCCATTTCAATCAACCGTTTTAGCCACGCTTCGCTGACCAAATCAATGTTGGTTTGGCAGACGCTGGTGGCCACGCCCACAATCAGTTTGTTGTTGACGCAATTCTGCAGGCCTTGCATCGTCTTGTTTAGCACGTCCTTGTTGCCTCGACGCTGATCGCTGACCACTTCGGTTCCTTCGATGCTGATCAACGGCGTGGCGTTACCGAGTCTTCTTAGTTCTTTGGCGACTTCGCCTGTGATTAACTGCCCATTAGTGAAGATTTGGAAATAGCAATCGGGATGTGCCGCCAAGATTTCCATCAGCTGAGGATGCATGAAGGGTTCGCCACCCAGCAAACCGAAGTAGCTGTTCCCGTGCTTCTTGGCATCATTGATCACTCGGTTCATGTTGTCCAAGTCAATCATTTCTCGCGGAGAAGCGACGTCGACCCAACACCCCTGACAGCGCAATTGACAACTGTTAATCAGTGAAATGAACAGGAAAGGCGGAAAGTGGATACCCTTTTTCAAACGCTTCTTGTAACGCTGGACAGAACGCATTCCTTTGTACCCGAAGTTGTAAGCAAACTTCCACAGAAGCCGCTTATCGGTTTCGGTCAGCATTCGCATGGCAAGTTGCGGAACCATTTTCTCTTTCGTTTCTAATCCACGTTGGACGAAGGGTCGGTATTTCTTTTGGCGTTGCGAAATCGCTTTTGTCGAGCGAATTGGATCGCCCGACGTGTAGACAAGGTACCGCGAAATATTGTGTCTTCCCTCACTTACGTTTCGGGCTACGAAAAAACGCTATTTCAAATATTATTTCTTGGCCTGTTGATCCAAAGCCGCTTGAGCTTTCTGTTTGGCTTGTTCGGCCTTGTCTTTGATTTCGTCCATGCTGGGCAAATTCGCTAAAACGTCGGTGGGGATATCCAAGTCTCCCATCTCTTTTTGCAACGCCTGCATACAGCGTTGACGTTCCTTCAGCGCGCGATCGTCGTCACGTTCTTTGGAAAACCGAGACTTCGCTTTGGCGCTGCGGTCGCGAAGCAGAGAATAGATATCGCCTCCCAGCAGGGACGAAATATCAACCTTCATGGCTTCGCGACGAACGTCATCGTCACTGACTTCATCTCCGTTGATCGGACCCGCTTTGTACTTGGGGAACAGAATGGCCACTTCCGGACAAACTCGCGAACAAGCCGGACAATCGGTCTTACATTTCGTTTCATTCTGAACGGTAATTTGACCTTCCGATGTGACGCCGTAGACATCAAACAGACAAAAGCTCAGGCACTGCATGCAATTGGTGCAACGCGAAAAATCAATCACCGGAAACCAAGGCTTCCAGCCACCTGGACCAGGACGATTGGCTTCGCTGCCAATGTCTTCCAATTGTTGGACGATCGAATCCACAGTCAAGTCTTGGATGTCGATCGTGCGAACCGTTGTGTCGGAATCGTTCGAATCAAATTCCGGCGGCCTTTGGTCGAATATTCCCAACACGACCAACTGGCCGTGACCTTGATCTGCTAATTGTCCATCCGGTCGAACTCGGCTAATCGAATAGCCTTTTTCCAAAAGCGTCCGCAGCAATTGAAACCGATCTGCGCCGGACAATGGCTGACTGCCGTTGCCTTCGTAAAGGACAATTCGCATTGAATTTTCAGCGGATGCAATCATGTCTGGTCCTGCGTTGGCAAAACTTCATTCTGGTCCAACAACTTGGCCACAATCTGGTCGGCCGATTCGGTACGCATGTTATGAATGTGGACGTCGCTGTCTGGTAATGGAGCACCGGCGGCGGAAAACAACCATTTCACTGCTCGAGGATAACAGGCCACAATCTGGACGTCACCCGCGTTGGCAATTTGGTGTAGGACGGGATCCTTTTTCGCGGACATTTCACACAGATCGGCCACGCAATCAAACGCCGCGTCCGAAGCGGATAATTGCTCCAAAACGCCTTGTTTTACATCCGCCGGGATGACTTTTGCGTAGGCGCAGTGGCAATAAAGAATGCGTTTTGGCTTGTTCATGAAAAGTCAAAGCAAGAATGACAAAGGAGTTGAACAGGGACAATGGTTCGTGTGTTTGGTAACGCGCCAAGTTGGGGCAGGTCTACCCCTGGTTTTGATGTCAAACGAATGACATCTGATTCAAAACGCGTAACGGCCTAAGTCACTCGGTGCGTCGGCGTGGGACGTCCTGGTTTGAATGCTTCTAAATGGCTTGGCGTTGCCTTTAGCC
>JAGQOZ010000536.1 GCA_020426955.1 Planctomycetales bacterium | reverse complement strand
AAAGACAAAGCGTATCAAGCCGTGACCGCAGCGGTTTTTTCATTGTTAGGAATCATCGTTTACTTGTGGGTGCGATTTCACCGAATCGTTTACGGTTTGGCGGCCGTTGCGGCTCTGGTCCATGACGTGTTAGTAACAATTGGTGTACTGGCACTAACTCACTATCTGTACCAGCCTTTAGGCTTTCTGCTAATCAATGAATTCAAAATCAGTTTGCCGGTTGTGGCGGCGTTGTTGACCATTATTGGTTATTCGTTGAACGATACGATCGTGTTGTTCGACCGAATTCGAGAAGTCAAAGGCAAGAGTCCTCGGCTTACCAGTTCCATGATCAATCAAAGTATCAATCAGACGTTAAGCCGAACCATCCTGACTTCGGTCACGACGTTGATTGTGGTGATCATCCTGTACGTATTGGGTGGCCAGGGCGTGCATGCCTTTGCGTTTTGCTTGATCGTCGGCGTGCTGGTAGGTACCTACAGTTCCATCTTTATTGCGTCGCCGGTCTTGTTGTGGCTTTCGGATCATTTTGATGTTCCAGAGCCAAAACGAGAAAAGGCCGTGGCAAACTCAGCAAGTTAGTTTGGCTGAAACTTTTTTCGCACTGAACGAAATCAAAACACGCTTGGCGAGATTTTGCCAAGCGTGTTTTTTGCGTCTGTTCTCCGTTTTTTTGCCAGCCTGAATTTTTGGTATGATCAAGTGACGAAACGGCGACCTTCCGAGTCGCTTGAATGACCAGGACATTCCATCCGTCTGATCTCGCAAAGGAACTGGATTGATGATTACTTCTCCCGTCGTGGACGTGCTGGGGCCGGTGATTGCCGCATGTGGAATGCTGTTGCTAGGGCCTGCGACGGCCAGAGCCGACGACGTCCGTCCGCTGGAACAGGCACATGCTCATAACGATTACTACCATGATCGTCCGCTACTGGATGCCGTGGATAACGGCTTTTGCAGCATCGAGGCGGACGTTTTCCTGGACGACGGTGAATTGGTTGTAGCGCATAGTCGTCGCGAAATTGATCCAGAAAAAACGCTCGAGAAGCTCTACTTAATACCTCTGCAAACTTTGGCCGTCAAAAATGGTGGACGAATCTATTCGAATGGCCCCAGTGTCACTTTGTTGGTGGATATCAAGACAGAAGGCGAATCGACGTATAAGGCATTAGATCAACTGTTTCAGAAATATGCGGATCTATTAACTTCTTTTAGCAGCGAAGTAGTCGAGCAAAAGGCCGTGACCATTGTGATTAGCGGCAATCGTCCAGAAGCTTTGATGAAGTCGCAAGCAAGACGCTTCGCTGCCGTCGACGGTCGGTTGAGCGATTTAGAAGCGAATAAGGCCAATTCGCTGATGCCGGTGATTAGCGATCGATGGGGAACTCATTTTAATTGGCGAGGTGATGAGCCCATGTCGAACGAAGAACGCACAAAGCTGAACGAGCTTGTTCGCCAAACACATAGCCAGGGAAAAAAACTTCGCTTCTGGGCGATTCCAGACAACCAGGCTGGTTGGCAAGTAATGGCCGACGCGGGAGTTGATTTTATTAACACAGATAACTTGGCGGGCTTGCGAGCTTTTCTTGACAGCCGAAAGGAGTAGGTGGCAGGTAGTTGCAGGGTCGAAGCGAAAACACACGGCTACTTAACTGATAGATTTCTATTAAGTTTGCTGATTGACTACCGTTCACTAGGCGAACACAATAGAGCCGCCTTGAGGTGTGCCCAGGCTGGACCAAGTCGGCGTATTAGCACTTGCAGTTCTCGGTGTTTCTTAGTGGGGAGGATTGCAAGATTCTGGCTTTCTTATTTGCCAGAATGTGCGTGGGGATTAACTCGCTGACCTTCCAAGTTGGGCAAGTGTTTTTGTACTGCTATTCTTTGATTTGAGGTGAACGATGAAGACGAGATTTTCTTGGTTGCGTCGGAAGACGTTGGCCGTCGCTGCGGTTAGCGGCTGCTGCTTGTGTTTTTCCGGACCAACTGTACAGGCGTTCGAGATTCTGGGAACCGGAACCGGTGCGTTGCTTGGTAATGACCTGACTGATCTGGGTGACGATGGTGCTGCGGATGCCGATATCGGTTACGACGCTATCTTTGATTCCAGTGACGAACAAGGTTTTGGTGGCGGCGAATTTGCCTTCAACGTGTTCGACAATCGCCTAGGTCCCGGCAACGACAAATGGTGCTGTGGTATGGGCGGAGGTATTGACGAAGACAACCCTGCTTGGGTTTCCGCTCAGTTGCCCGTGCCTCACTTTTTGACGCACTTCACCGTTTCTTCGGCCAATGACGTGCCAGAACGTGATCCAATTTTTTGGGCCATTCAAGGTTCAAATAACGGTGAAGACTATACGGATATCTACGTTTACGAAGACGGAATCAGTGTTTGGGATGAACGGCTGCAAGTCGCGTTGTTTAGCGAAGGGGATGACTTTCCCACACAAACACAAAGTTATGAATACTTCCGAATGGCAACCTACGATACGCTGAACAATCCGAACGGCGCGTATTTCCAAATTGGTGAAATCGAATTCTTCGGCAATCCGGATGGCGTGGTGCCGCCCATTTACGTTGGTGGACAAGGTTCTTTCGGACAGGAACTTTACGAAGGTGCTCGCAGCAACGAAGTTCTAGGTCCGGTTCAAGAAGGCGTGCCTGGTTTCACGGGTCGAATTGTCACGTTCGAAGAACACGGCCAAACGGTTGGTGACCACACTACTGCCGAATTGATTCTGGAAGACTTTGAAGGCGAGACCGCTATTGGTGCCTATCCCGTCGTCGATTTCGCTGGCGGTGGCGGTACTTATGGTGAAAACTATCCCTATCCAAACGGCGTTGCAGACACCAGTATGAATGACTTTGTGGTTCAGGTAACCGCTGACGTCGTCATTCCTGCCGGTTCTTGGTCGATTTCGTTCGGTTCGGATGACGGTGGTCAGGTTACGATTCCCGGCATTGAACTGATTGAATTCGAAGACGACAACTTCCAAGACGATCAAATTCGCTTCGAAGGAAATCGAGGCCACGCGTGGACGACTGGTACGTTTGAATTGGCCGAAGAACTGTCCACCACCATCACAGGTTCGTTCCACGAACGAGGCGGCGGAGATAGCTTTGAAATCGCCATCTTGAACGATGCCGTTTTGGAAGACGCCAATCCGGCAAACGGATGGGAGCTATTGGGCGATGGAGTATATGGTTGGTCGGTAACAACGTCGGCAGCGCCACTGGCCAGTGCTGACCTGTCTGCCGAAGTGTTGACTTCTCGAGAATTCCAGTTCGACGTTAACGGCGATACGGGTGAAGCGGATCAGTTTGTGGTTGAAAATCCAGATCCGGCCGTATTCACCACTATCCTGAACATTGATGGAGCTACCTTCCAGATTGCTGCTTCTGGCGATGTTTCCAACGGTGAAGCTTTCCGCATCATTGATGCAGATACGATCCTAGGAACGCCAACGATCGTATCCGTCAATGCTGGGCAGAACTGGGTGTTTGATGCAGCCACTGGCCGAGTGTGCTTGGGAAGCTGCCCAGGGGATTTGGTTGGCGATTTCAATGGTGACGGAAGCGTTACTACCGCAGACCTAGAAGTCATGCAGCTTGGCAACGCGGCCTTTGATGTGACAGGCGATGGCCTAGCTAATGCAGCGGACGTCAACGAAATGGTGGCGAATCTGATTGGCACTTGGATTGGCGATTCCAACGGTGACGGTGAATTCGGTACGGGCGACTTCGTCCAGGTCTTCACCATCGGCAAGTTCGAAACTGGCCAAGCCGCAACTTGGTCGGAAGGCGACTGGAATCTGGACGGCAAGTTCGATACCAGCGACTTCGTGGCTGCTTTCACCGAAGGTGGCTTTGAACGAGGTCCTCGTCCTGCAGTCAGTGCAGTGCCCGAACCTGCTGGTTTGACGATGATTTTTGTCAGCCTCTTGGGGCTGCTGAAGTTGCGTCGTAAATAGTCACACTGGTTCGTCCAGTTTTGCAATGCAAATCAAGAAAGGCTTCTCGTTCAGAGAAGCCTTTTTTCGTTAGTAACGCTCAAAGTTTTCCGGCGTCTTTTCCTAGCCCGAAGCGTCAGCGTCCATGTGGAAACTTCCGTCAAGACCGCAGCGAGAAGAAACCGGGATTTCCATGCGTCCATTCGGC
>JAGQOZ010000535.1 GCA_020426955.1 Planctomycetales bacterium | reverse complement strand
CAATCCGTCGGAATTTCCGTTCTTTGTGGGTGCGAGTCCACGGTCGGCAGAAACGCCCGAGTATTTCTTGAACGGTCAGATCCAAGCGATTCAGATTTCGGCGATGAACGAAGTGGGGTTCCAAAACGTAATGCGGTCCGGCGGGGTGGCTTCGGTGACAAGTCAGACAGTGGTTTCGTTGCGATTCGACGCCGGATTTGGTTCGCACTTTGCGGATCAAACCACAAATGGCTACGATGGCGTGGGGCAAATGATTCGGTGGGTGGAACGCTAGCGAGCCGGCAAAGACGGAATATTTCGACTGATCGCTTCTGGTTGCGAAAAGTGCGTGGCGGGATGGAGTGGTTGCAGCAAAGAAAACGGTTAGCAACCGGTTTAGAAGAATAAACTTGGTTTAGTGTTGGGGAAGACGAATTGCTGAGGATGGTTCGTAATTATTCTGAACATGAATGGTCAGTTGTTTTAGACATCAAATGAGAAGTTGGTTATGGTCTTAGCAGTCGTTGCAATTGTATTTGCATGCCTTTTTGTGGCCGCAATATTTCGACCGGGAACATGCATTTCGGCCATCATCGTCGGCTATGGCTTCGAGCAATGGGCTATGGCAAATTCGGCGTTTTTCGCGCAACAAGCTCAGCTGGTCAATTTCTTGGTTGGTGGTGTTGTGCTGGTGGCGTTCATTGCCAGCATTGCCCATCACGGAAATCCCTTTGCGATCAACACGGCCGCGTTTTGGGGATTCTTGCTATTGTATATCTATTCTGGTCTTTCGTGCCTATGGGCGCCAAAGGTGATGGAGACGTCGGTCTTTGTCTATCAATATTACATGCCATATACGTTATGTTTTGGCGTGATGGCTCCGTTCTGCATTCGTACCAAGGACGACATGCGCGCGGCGCTAATCGCCACGTTAATCTTGGGTGGCGTGACAATGATTCTCTTGTTGGCGGGCACCGAAATTCATTCATGGGGACGAACCATCGTGGTCGCGGAAGGATCTACGATGCAGAATCGCGTGGGTAAATCGACAGATCGGATGGCTCCGCTGGCCGTTGCCGAATTGGCCGCATCCGTCGGACTGATTACCATGCTGATGAACTACCGCGGTGCTACTCGAGTATTTTCTTTATTGAGATGGCCCATCTTGCTGATGGCATTCGCGTTGATTTTGCGATCCGGTAGCCGAGGCCAATTGTTGGCGTGCGTTGGGGCTGGAGGTGCATGCATTGGTCTTGCCCGCGGATACAAGAAAGAACTTCAAGTCTTTGTCGGTGCTACGTTCGTCATTCTGACGGGATTGGCGGCTATCGTGATGTTCGCGATGTTCTCCACAACCGGCGAAGAACGCTGGACGGCATCCGGTATGGCCGAAGACTTTGAAGGGACTCGGGGTCATTTCTGCGCAACACTGCTTTTGGCGTGGATCAACGCCGGCCCGACCGCCTGGCTAATCGGGCTGGGATCGTCTGCTTCGTTTGACGTTCTTCAGATCTATCCCCATGTTGTCATGGTAGAAGTCTTGGCAGAATTGGGGTTCATCGGCTTGGGGCTGTACCTGGGTTGGCTGACGCTGATTGGAATTGCCATATACCAAGCGATCAAGGTGGCGTTTAAAGAGCCGGAAGATCGAGGCATGTTGGCAGCAGTAATCGCACTATTCCTCTTGACGTTCTTGCTGACGTTTAAGCAAGGTTCGTTTCAAATGCAATCAACGTTCTTTATGATCTGCATGATGCTGGCGAGATTTTCCGCAATCTTGGTGCAGGAACATGCCAAAGTGGAACGTATGCGGTCACTGTACATGAATCAGTTTTACCAATGGCAAAATACTGCAACCGCATGGTTGCCAACGCGTGATGCCACCTAAGTGTGTCACGCAAGAAAACTTCTAGAATGCATGCCGCGCGTCGACGACGTTTGTTTTGACGGCTCGATAGAGCAAAACGAAGCAAAGGGTGAACGTGATCAGGTTTAGGCGAGGTTCGGGAACTGCGCGAGCGGTGTGTGGGCCTTGGTCGTAGCCGCCTTGTGAAAATGCGGCTACAAGATCTGTCGAATTGAACTGACCGTCGCGGTTCCAGTCCCCAGTGGCCCAAGTGGCGCGCTCTGCTGATTCGTACAGACCTGCTTGAAATACATCAACCAGATCGGACGAATCAAATTCGCCATCCACGTTCGCATCGCCGATCCAGACCTTTTGGAGCACGGCAGCTTCTGGGTAGATCAGGTTTTCGTAGCGAACTCGGGTGTATCCGAGTTTGTCTGCTTCGTCCAACAGTCGCGGATCACCAAAATGGTCTGCGGCGCGGCGTAGGATCATCCAGTACACGGCGGGTTGCGTTGCGAACGGATTACCCGGCCAGTTATCCCACTCTTTTTCACCGGTCCAATACGGAATCAGATAGTCTAAACCCAATCGCAAAGATCGCCCGTCTTCCAAGGCGAATTGAAAATAATCTTCATCTGAAACGGCGTTGCCGATCGTCGCCACATCAAACGCTCGATCTAGGTTATAGCGGTGATACAGATAGTTGTTCGCCCGAGTCATTTCGATGGGCTGAGTTCCATCGACGGCAAACTGAACTTCAAGTCGCGTGTCGAAATAGTAATCCACGGCGGCTTTTGCGGCGTCGTTGTCTCCTAAATAGGCATCGATATTGGACAATACATAGTCATAGTTGGTCGCGTGGTTTGCTCTATCACTAAATTGAATTTGGCCTTCTGGACTTTCGACAATCCACTGACGGAATTCCGTAAACCATTCCTTGGTTGCTTTGTCGTCTTCCAAAGTCCAATGCGGCGATTGTTCCAAAATGCCGATATTGTCCATGAACTTCCAGGCACCAAACAAGTTTCCCCAGCCTGGTGCATTGAATCCTCCGTCTGATATTCCGGGTACGATATTGGAATATTTGTCACGTGGATTCATGCGAGTTTCCGGATTCACAAACCAGGTGCGAAACAGGAATGAAGCTCGTTCAGCAAATTTCTCGTCTTCCGTAACGTAGTAAGCCATCACTAGCCCTTCGGTGGCTTCGACCATACTAATCAGCTGATGCCAATCCATTGTGGCACTAGGATTAAATATTCCGTCTCGGATAATCCAGGGAAGTCCGTCGTCGGTGTCAGGGTTCGGCCACGCATACGGTCCAAAGCTGACTATGTCGTGCGGGTCTCCGGACGGCGCCACGTTCGGACCATTCACAACCGAATACGGACCTCGCGACATGAAGCTTTGTCCCCATCTTGCGGCAGTCTCGACCGCTTCCACAGTGATTTCATCTCCTTGTCGGTACAACTGCTTTGCCAATTCAAGGTTTTCCAGATTGATGGTGAACGTCCTTGGCACACCGCCTTCGGACGCCAGCGCTGTCGCCCTGCAACTCAACAATTGCAGGCACAGCAAGGTCACCAACGGAATAAAGATTCTTGGACGAAGAACAGACGGGAACGGACAAGGTCGTCGAATCAGGTTTATAATTCGCATTTCAATAGTCTTTCTCCACAAGTTGTTAGCGATTGGCCCTACCAGATTAGCGCTCAGACCCGGTGTGACGTAAGAGACGTGGGTCAAACAAACCCAACGGATAACAGAAAAGCAAGACATCGATGCGACGTGAGCCATCGAATTAACATTTGGTGTCCCCCGCAAAAAATGTCTTCCAAGGAAGATGAACGAGAATCTCCGTATTCCAAATAGCCGCCCGGACTGGCGGCCATTATAGGTGGCGTTTCCCGCCTTGTCGTGCATTTTCCAAGAATTTTTGCGGTCGCCCGCTGATTTACTTAGCGGTTCGGGCGAATCCAACGGGTGCATGTCAGGTATTGCGCTCAGGCGGCGGATGCTAGCTGGCAGTGAGCGCGGCGGTGTGTCGATTGCCCTGGGCGGCGAGTGAGTAAACGAGCAAGGCGGTCATCGTCGCATAACGATGCGGCTCGGATCTGCAAGATCGCTTCGGCTCCCGATGGCTTGTTCCAAAACATTTCGGTCCCCTTCGTGCGGAAGTTGATCTCCTTGATTGCCGACTCCATCCACGCGCTGGTCGTTGGTAAGCGGGTAGCCCCGGTTGCTCGCAACCGCTGGGTTTCTCGGACGCCTTGACGAAGTGACCGTTTCCTGTCGTCTTGGGTCGTATTCGATACTGCAGACGGTTCGCCCCG
>JAGQOZ010000534.1 GCA_020426955.1 Planctomycetales bacterium | reverse complement strand
AACCAGTCAGATCCAAACTCGCTAAAAATAAAGTCCAAACTGCGCTTCACGCTGCGCGCACAGAATGGACAGCTACGTTTTTGACTGGGAGGGAGCCATTGTATACGGCGAGGCGATCGGCCCGCCGGATTTGTCAGAAGACAAATACAGACGCACAAAATTCGGATCAAAACTAAGTGAGATGCTACCGACCGACTCAAGATCCGGAATACTTACCTTGCTGACAACCATTTCTACTAGGTTTGAATCGCCCAGTGGAATAGAGGAATCACTTACGTCAATGATCCCGTCGCCGTCGTCGTCGTTCAAATTGTTTTGAAGAACTGCGTCGATGTTACCCACCGGATCAAGGTCTGGGAACGTAATATCTACCGTAGGTAAATAAAGTAGGCCACCTGTTCCGGGCGGAGCCGCAAAAGGGAAATCCAGAATGTTGTTAGGATCGTAGTGTACCGCGCCTACGCCACGGCTTTCGTCCGCGTTGCTTCCACCAGCGTTCAGAATCGCTCTCCATCTCACGTCTACGGGCGAAGGGCCTTCATGGCCGACGTGACTGACGGAAAACGGATATGTGTTATCTGCCTCTAGATGATAAAACCCGCGAAACGGATCGTTCGTGTAGTCGAATACATCAATCCCAACTTCGCGTATCTCGCCAACACTTAGTTCGAAGAATTCGGCGACATTATGGGTTGCAATGGGATCATAAACCATTATGTTCGCCGGAGTCATCACGGGGCCGTCGACTTCAATCTGTGGCGCCAGCGCTGGCACATTAAATTCGGACGACGGATATGTTACTGGTTGCAATGTTGGTGACGTGTTGGGGCTGTAGAGCTTGAGATCGAGTTGCCTTGGCGGATTGGCTTGCATCGGGATCGCCTGGGCGTTCTCGTCGATTTCGGTAAAGATACGTATATAGTCGAAAACGTCGTAGTCGTCGTCCAGATCGATGTCACCTTCAAAGTACGACACGCCGCTGCCTTGATAGGTCAGGCCGTCTAGATCTTCCGAAGTGACCATTCCGTCCAGATTTAGATCAGCCAGCAGTACGCCGTGAGACTGAATGAAACCGTCATACGTCGGTGTGCCGCCATAGAAAACAGGATCAAAGTCATAGATGTTCACGGCACCATCGCCATTCAAGTCCGCTCGTTCTTTGACCGCCGCACTGCTGACTGCCGGTCCAAACTTGGTTTGATAAGCGGACGGATTCTTGATGGCCAATTCGAAAGCCGCCATGTCTCCTTCGCTGCCCCAAAAGGAAACGTTGTCGTCAAAGTTGACGTCACCTTGTCGTAAGACCTTGCGAGCAACATTGGTTAAATCAATCGTCTGAGCGACACCTTCGACGGGCTGCCAAGTCTGAATTGCCGAACCAACTTGCATGGGACGATTGTTCCACGTAATGCTGTTTTCGCTCCAGTCTCCGTACGTGACATGAGCAATGGCGTTGGTTGGGTTACCCGTCACGTCGTTGGGCTGCAACGTCAGCGTCAACGAATCCAAGTTCGGTGAATAATCGGTCAGGTCAAAGCTCAGATAGGATTCCATCTGAATGCTGATCGAGCCGATTTGCGTATTGGCCACGGTCAGCGAATCGGCCGAACCAAAATTGGCAGTCGCGTTTTGATTGTAAACGTACGCGTCCTGTTGGACTGGTTGCCGAGCAACTGCCGCAACGGCCGAATGGACTTGGAATTCGGCTTCGACCAAAGCGGGCTGGCCGAAATTGACCGACAGGAAACTATCAAGTTCTAACGCTCCCGATTCGTAAATGGCAGACCAGTGACGTTGCCCCGCGTTGGCACTCAGATCGACCGGTTCGCTGTTCACTCCCAGCCCGTTCCACGTCACCCAAGACGTCTTGGCGTAGCTTTGCAGTGTTTGCCATGCGGCGGTTGCGGCATCAGCCACACTTCGATTAGAACTAGCCATGTCAATTTGAATGGTATCCATCAGCATGGCGCCCAATTTGCCGAGTTCGTCCACAGTCTGTTTGGCAGATGTATTTCTCGCGGCCAAACTGTTACCTCGCTGGTTGGCGAGACTGCGGTCGAGTTGCCCGATGGCGTTGTAAACTTGGCGACGAACGGCCGTCTCATTCGCAGGCGAATCGATGGTCGATCGCACGACGTTGGCCAAATCGGCAACTTCAATGGTCAGACGATCCGCATCGAATGACGCGTTGGGTGCGGTTGAAAACCGCTGCAAAACGTTGTCGACGGCGGATTGATCGAGTGTACTTTGGTTCTGACGAGCCAGCGTAGTGCGCCCCGTCCCGAGATCACGGAGGATTTGTTCGGAAGGAAAATAGGCCGCAAAGTCGATCGTGGTGAGCGGCCGGTCAAAGCCTTTCTTCGAAACTTCAATCTGAATTTCATGCCGCCCCGCTGCAGGTACTTGGCCTTCGATCAACTGCACCGTCGCTTGGCTCCCCGCTTCGTCCGACTGCACTTGAAACAACTCGGACCCATCCACGATGGAAAAGATCAGATCACTGGCAAGTAGACAACGGTCTTCTAGCGATTCAAAGAAACGAAAACGATTGCGTTGAGCGTTGAGCGTTGAGCGTTGGATCTTTTCATGACAAAGGCCTCCCTGGATACAGGATGTAGGGAACGAAGGTAGTGACTATGGCGAATGGTAGGCAAACCGGACTCGAGGTTGCAAGTAAGAAATGGCCACGCGTTTGGAAAAAGTTCACATTGTCGGTATACCGACATGTTACCTGTGCGATGTCGCTCGGTCTTGGTTTGCGTCTTCACGAATTGTAGGGAGAAAAGAACAGATTTGCGAAACCGGTTTGATCACCAATGCATGTTTTTGAACTGCAAAACAAGTTGTTTGGCAGAGTCGCGAGGGCGCAATCTGCTGATCACTACGTCTATGAATCGCGTGAGTCTAATACGCGACGGTGTCGAGCCAAGTGGCGGTACACCGACAGGTGTAGACGAAAACGTGTCGAGATTGCTTGCGAATTTGGCCTTTAAGCTAACTTATCGGGAGAATTCGAAGCGATCTACATGCCTGCAACCGGCGAATTGGTCGGTCGAAGATCTGCCGCAATGACACCGGCTACGCTTCAGCACACTTAGAAGCCCGATCGTGCCGTTTCGGACTCCTCGCCCCCGTGCCCTGCTTGGCCTCCCTAAACCCGCACGCGTGTCCGGCAAGGGAAAGCTCGGTTCCTCCACTTCGCTGCGCAGAGTAGCTTCGCTGCGCGGCCCCTCCAACCTTTCCCTGGCCTGATGCGCTGCGCCACGCTCGGCAGCGGGTTTTCTTGGGTGGCAGCAGGCCACGATGGTCGTGGACTGTAATCAATCAACGAAAGGACTCGACTATGTCTAGACTGACTGTCACCGAAAAGAACACTGGAAACAACGAATTGAACGTCGTATCGATAAAGCCATCGAAGCGACCGAACGCCGTCATTCCAATTTGATGAATGTCATCACAACCATGGCACGCGAATATGGATCACGCGAATATGGATGACACCAACCGGAACTGAACCTAGCGGACTTTCATTTACACAGAGACCACCAAGACTCGTCTATCTAGAAACGAAGTGCCTTCAGTTCAAGAACGCCCGCTCGCTATTTCATCCGAGCCGTTGCGGCCGAATCGGCATGTTGATGAACGTCGCAAAGTCCAGACTGCCACCACCATCAGCCAAACGGCATTGTTCGGCTCGGGAACCATTTGCACATCCAACCACACTAGGCGATGATCCGATACCAACGACAATCGAGCCAACGTGTCGGGCGATTGTGGCCAAAAAACGGCGCCATCGACAACTTCTAGATCATTCGATGGCAAAACATAGTCGACTCGAAGATTGAACGACGCCGTCAATGCTCCGTGATTCGCACTGGTTGGCACAAAATCACCGTTCACTCGTTCTGCATTCAACAACTGATCAATCGCGCCACTCACGCTGTCGCCATTTGTCGGGTCGGCATTTTGATCTCCCAAGACGACAAAGCTGGCCAATTCGCTCAATCCGCCTGACACATTCATGTCATCCACAATGTAATCGTTCTTGCCCGGAGTCACGTAGTCCGCCCAAAAACGAATTTCATCATGGTTTCTTCTACCATTGCGATCTTCCGGACCATCAAACACCGGTGGCGTCGGGTGACTCGCCAGTACATGCAGCGTTTGACCGTTGACT
>JAGQOZ010000533.1 GCA_020426955.1 Planctomycetales bacterium | reverse complement strand
GTTTAGGGACCAATGTCTTGGCGATCCACGGTTTGAATGCATCGGCCGACGACAATGACTTTCTGCTGGAAGCATCGCTGACCGCGCGAATTGCATCGGCGAATTCGCTGCCGGCAATTCGCATTAACGAATTGCCCGGCGCCAACGATGCGAATTTCTGGATCGAACTGATCAACTTGGAGCCGGAAACGGTCGACTTGGCGGGCTATTCGCTGGTGGCCAATCAGAATCACTATACGTTCGATTCGCCGACACTACTGCAGCCGAATGATATCAAATTGGTGTCAGCGGAAACCATGGGGTTTCGCGCGGAGGCAGACCAGATTGTGTCACTGTTCACCCCGTTTCAAACCACCGCCGTGGATGCTCAGCGTCTATCGGACCGATCAATGGGGCTATCGCTGACGAGTCACGGCGAGGAACAAGCTGACTTGCGTTGGCAGTTCCCAGATCGACCAACGCCGGGCGCGCCAAACGCATTCACGACTGAATCAGATATCGTCATCAACGAAATCATGTACCATCGGCAGCCGCAATACGCACAAGAGTCATTTGCATCCGAACCGACTCCGCAAGCGATATTGCCAGTGAATTCGACGTGGCGATATCGCGAATCCACCGCCGCTTTAGCGGATGACTGGTTCGCCATGTCGCATCCAGCTGGTGCCGATCAATGGCAAGCAGGTGCCGGTCCCATTGGCTTTCAGGCCGACGTGCCAGAGATTGCTACCAAACTGACCGTGCCGCTGTTGCTACCTCAGCCCATAACGACGTACTACTTTGAAACCGATTTTGAATTTGCCGGGGCCGAACGTTCGTTCGATCTAATGCTGGACTATTTGGTTGATGATGGAGCCATTTTCTATCTGAACGGCCAAGAAGTCTTGCGAATCAACATGCCAGACAGCGCCGACAGTACAACCTTCGCCAGTTCGTCCATTGATATCCCAGCATGGGTGACTGGAGTTTCGCTTCCTCAGGATTCGCTGCAAATCGGAACCAACCGACTGAGTGTGGAAGTGCATCAGGCAACCGCCGTGGAACATGATATCGTCATGGGTGCATCGTTGGCCATTCTGGAAGACCTTGATCCCAATGCAGGCCCCATTGCCTATCAGAAATCAGACGAAGAATGGATCGAGCTGTTCAATCGCAGTGACCGGACGATCGACATTTCTGACTGGGAATTGTCACAGGCAATAGGTTACACCTTTCCGAACAATACGCTGCTGGCCGCCGGCGATTTTGTGGTCGTTGCCAAGGACCCCCATTCGCTAGCGGAACTGCACGGCATAGACCAAGCGAAAGTGTTCGGCCCGTTCGGTGGTTCGCTGGCCGATAGTGACGAACAGTTGATTTTGAACGACGCCCAAGGAAATCTGGCCGACCAAGTTCACTATTACGACGGCGGACGTTGGCCGGCGTATGCGGATGGCGGTGGATCGAGTCTGGAGCTGCGTAATCCGCGGGCAGACAATGCCGTGCCCGAAATGTGGGCGGCCAGTTGGGAGGCGGATCGAGCCGAATGGTATCGACTGCAATACACCACCACCGTGGAAGCCTTTCCCTATGACACTCAGCCGAATTTCCAAGAACTGGTGATCGGCCTGATTGATTCGGGCGAATTGCTGATCGACAACGTCAGCGTCATTGAAGATCCGCAAGGAGCAGCGAACGAATTAATGCAAAATGGTTCGTTCGAATTAGATGCTGTGGGTGGCGGCGCTTCCGCGTGGCGATTGATTGGCAACCATGGGCAGAGTCACGTTACTGTTGATCCGGATGATCCGAACAATCACGTGCTGCATATCATTGCCGAATCGCATATGCACTACTTGAGCAATCACCTAGAGACTACGCTGGCAAACCGTGCGCGAGTGACCAATGGTCAGACGTACACCATTTCCATGGACGCAAAATGGGTGGCCGGTTCGCCACAGTTTCATACCGAGCTGTACCACAAAGACGCCGCTCGCACCACCATCCTGCCTCAGCCCGCGCAAGCCGGCACGCCGGGTAGGCAGAATTCCACTTGGCAAGCAAACATAGGCCCCGTTATCGATGCGCTGCGCCATTCACCGGCCATTCCCTCGTCGGACGATAGCGTGACGATCACTGCCCTCGTGGCCGATACGGACGGGCTGGCCCAAGTCGATTTGCTGTACCGAGTGGACGAAGGTTCGTTTCTGCGAACCGCGATGACGGCTGCTGACCGACCTGGGTTCTTTTCGGCGCAGATTCCGCCACAAGGCAATCGCACCGTGGTGCAGTTCTTTGTCGAAGCCCACGATGCGTTGGCGCAAGTGTCCGTTTTTCCGGCGGCGGGTCCGGAATCAGGAGCGATGTATCGAGTGCTAGACGGATTTGAATTGGATGAATTACGACATTCAGTGCACGTCATCATGCAGCCGGAAGACGTGGATAACGTTTTTTCGGCTACCAACATGATGGACAATGATCGACATGCTGCCACCGTCATCTACGATGCGGACGAAATCTACTATGACGTGGGCGCTCGTTTGAAAGGCAGCATGTTCACTCGCAATAGCCGCAGCACGGCAGGTTTCAACTTGCGGTTTTCGCCCGAACAAAAATTCCGAGGCGTGCACGAAGTGATCACGTTCGATCAGAAGAACGAAAAAGAATTGCAAGTGAGGCATTTGATCAACGCTGCCGGAATTTACGGCATGTACGACGATGTGGTTTCGTTCACGCCACCGCATCAAACTCGAGCACTCCCCACGTTGATGTCGATGGCGCGTTACGATTCCGAATTTGTCGAATCGCAATTTTCGGGTCGCGCGGCCGAAGGCACCGTGTTCAAGCTGGAAGGGATTCGCGTGCTGCAGTCGACCGTGGACGGCAACAAAGAAAGCTTGAAAATCTATCAGCCTATTGGCTGGATTCAGTCGTTCGACATCGCGGATTTGGGTGACAGCAAAGAACGGTATCGCTGGCCGATCTTGATTTCGGGGAATCGAGACGAAGATAATTTTGAGCCTGTGATTCGGATGGGGCAAACGCTTTCGCTGAACGGCGATGAATTGGAAAACTCCATTGAAGATGCGATTGATGTGGACCAGTGGCTGCGAGTGTTCGCGATGATGTCCGTGACCGGCATTGCTGACGTTTATGGACAAGCGGAAGAGAACCCGCACAATTTGAGTTTTTACTATGATCCTGAAGCAGACAAGATGTTGGCACTGCCGTGGGATTGGGATTTTGCGTTTCAGATTCCCGCTAGTTCGCCGTTGACGGGACGAGGCAAAAACTTCCACAAAGTGATGCGGATTCCCAAGTATGAACGACAGTTCTACGGGCACCTGCTGGACATTGTTGATACGGTGGGCAATTCCGCGTACTTTGACCGTTGGGCCGACCATTACGGGACGATGTTGCGAGAAAGCTTCCGGAGCTCGGGCAACTACTTGGACGCTCGAGGGGATTCGATTCGAACGCAAATAGAACGGGATTTCGCGCGTGTCGACTTCCAGATTACGCCGCTAAATTCGTCCACCGTTGACGCTGCCAGTGTGGAACTGCGTGGCCAAGGTTGGGTTGATATTCGCGAAATTCGTTTAGCCGGAAGCGATGCGCCGCTGCCGGTAGAATGGTCCGAAGGTGACCGGCGCAATGCCGATCAATGGCATGTGCATCTGCCACTGGCGCCTGGGTTGAATCAGTTGACGCTAGATGCTTACGGTTATCAAGGGCAGCTGTTGGCATCGCAAACGGTGGAAGTCACCAGCACGACGACAAATCGTCCGGTGCAAGATGCATTACGAATCAGCGAAATCAACTACAACCCGCATGACGCCCTGACTCAGTTTGGCGAAACGGCCGTGGACAATGACGAATTCGAATTCATCGAATTGACCAACATTGGTTCGGAAGCCATTGATCTGGCGGGTGTCAGGTTGGTTCGAGCGGAGATCAACGGGGATATGGAAGGCGTTGAATTTGCGTTCGGTTCGCAACCGCTGAGCCCCAATCAGCGCATTGTGGTGGTTCAAAATCGAGCCGCGTTTGAAAGCCGATATGGAGACGATGTCGCGTTGGCCGTCGGCAGTGGGCCGGGCAAAGCGGACGGTGAATTTGCGGGCCGCTTGGGCAATGATGGCGAGACGTTGACGCTGATGGATGCCGATGGCGCGATTGTGCAGCAGATTCGTTACAACGATGGCGGTGAATG
>JAGQOZ010000532.1 GCA_020426955.1 Planctomycetales bacterium | reverse complement strand
CGCGAATTGGAAGATTGACGTGTCCAATTCTCTTTTGAGTCCACGGACAGCTCTCGCCCGCAGCAATCTTCAGGTGACCAGCAGTGGCTCCGGACGAGCACGACCATTGAGTCTGCTGATACAAAAAGCCCTCGCCGGCCATCAGCCGACGGACGGCTCTCGCAGACGGTGCGATTCCTTTCGGCGAAAAACCAGAGCGGTGTCCATGTGTCCGCGCTGGTCGCCTTTGACAAAATAACATCCAGGATCACCGGGTCGGCGATGATCGCTTTGGTTCAAAATCAGCTCGACCGCCGACTCCGTGTGCATCCAATGGTTATCGAGCAAGTCCAGTTTCGTTCGTTACGAACTCCATGAATTGCTGAAACGATCCCAATTTCTGGACAGCGCCATTGGCATCTCTGCAAAGCTCATGGCACCAGACACCAAATTCAAAATTTGAGTCGACCAAAACAACATCGCCATTTCCGACATTGTAGACCGGATATGAACCGTCCCAAGACTGTATATTTTTCCAAGCGAATGATTCTACATCCTCGAAAACAGGCTGCATCTCGATTGGGGAGCGAGTTCCGCAAGTTGGCGGCATATCTATTCGCGTGTTACCGAAATATTTCAGGAAATGTTTAAGCGGATTGAATTGGTCAGAATCAAAAAACTGCGGCCATTCGACGTTTTTGTACGGAGCAGGCAGTTGAAGCATGTTGCCGTGAACGCTGGGTTTGTCGAATTGGTCCTCGCGCTTGCAGAGCAGCCAGGAATCCGTCTTGTGTACAACAATAGAGAATGGCGTCAGTGTTTTGACGACATTGGTAAACGTAGAGATTTCTGGCAGAGTAACCGATGCCATGTACTCAGCGAATCGAGGCTTTGATTGTGCGGGTGTCAGCGTAGCGAATCCTTGTGTCCATTTTGGCAGAAGTTTACTGTGGTCTGCGTAAAAGGATCCAATTGGCAAGAGATACTCGTAAGTATCCGGGCCCTGCGGATAGAACCATTCATGAATTACTGGGGAGGTTTCCATAAGCACGATAACGACTGCCATCACCCGGCACGCGCGAGTGATGTTCAATGTCAAAAACGGCCGATCGCGTGCTCGGCGTGCATGGCTCTGTTACCCGCGTCTCTTCGGGCCATTACGAATCGCATTAAGTTCATGATCAGGCGGAATCAGCTTCTCACGGCTCTCCATTGGCAGCATCCGTTCGCGGATATCATACCACACCTCGTCTTCATCGCATTCGATACCAAGTTCAAGCAGGTCTAAGATGCCAATGAACTCGAAGTACACCGTATTTCCTTCGTCGTTCGAGTATGAGTGTTCTGCATGTTTGCCTCGTCTTTGCGACTTCTTCAAAGCAGCGTGGGCGTCTTTTGCTTCGAATACAACGATCCGTTCTTCGCAAAGACGGCGTTTGCCCGGGTCGCCGTTGACGTCGACGCGAAACTGAAATAGGAGTTTTGCTGCGTAGCGGTGCACGACGTTGACGCAATGTTCTGAAGTAATGACAGGAAATCGAGACTGGTGCTCTAGCGGGTAACGACCTGCGTAACCGGGCGGCGACGGTACGCGTTGATTTCAAATTCCGCTGGATTCGCCGCTCCGGTTCACGTAATTGTTAGCCAGCACGTTCCGCGATACAGAGTGACAAGTCACGAAATGTGCGAAGTTCACCGAAGGTCACTTTGTCGAGTGGATGATTGCGAATGGAGTAACCATGCAGCGTGGTTACCAGCAGTAGCAATACGCCGAGGATCAACACAGACGGGGCCGACTCAACAACAAAGATACCCAAGGCAAAAAAGACTGCGGAAAGACAGCCAATTGCCATGTTGGTGTCGTGAGCCTGTGATTTGACGGCGATTCCCGGCAGCGCGCCCGGCGATAATCGTGAGATGCGTCGAATGAATGTCAGCCAGTGATGGCGAGTGAATTCATGAAGTGGCGTCGAAGGGGCAATTGCATTTACATCAACGCCGTCAGCGGCAAGGCAGTCTTTGATGGCCAAGAACGCGGCGGCAGGAAGGCACGAGGTTCCCGCGATCGTCAGTGGTAAATGTTGGGTGCGCGTTGTGTGTTGTGAGATTAGGGTAGCGACGTCGCGAAGTGTTCTCTTGTGGGCTGGCGTGAGGACGTCGCGCCATTCAGCGTCTGACAAAGTCAACGCCCACGACTCGTTTAGGGCGCGGCCGAGTTGCTTTGTGGGGAGCAGGTCATTCGCGATCCGCCATTCGGAAACCGTCGACTCGAATGTCAGGTCGATATCAGGGTCACACCCTCCATCGACCTCAACCGCCTGTCGGTGCTCGTCCCGCAAGACGGCCAGCACGTGCTCGGGAGAGGCGGCGACCTCGGTTGAGTATGCTTTACACATTGAGCTCTCCCTTGCTGGCTAACGACCGCCATCACCGGGTGGCGGGAGTAAAAGCTTCCATTTCAAATCCGATGGCCACCGCCACTCCGGTGCATGGCATGGTTCGCATGCGTTGCGTCACCATCTAGGTGGTTGCTCGACTGAACGCCCGCCGCGATGCGGTTTCGAGACATGATTGTCAGCTGGAGACGGCAAAGAATCAATACAGGCGTGTGAGCAGGCAAATACGAGCAGCGGTACGACATCGGTCGCGATGTTCAGTGAAATCCATCGGGTTGTGTACGTATCATCGAGCTGCGTTCTGCAAATGCTGCACGTCTTTGGGCGTATCGAGTCAAGAAAATCGGTTTCACGTCGCAAGTCAGGAAACGGATTCCGATTTTTGAAGTTCCCGTAGAGCGCCCGCGTGCTGATACGGCTGTCGGTTAGTTGCGAACATCGCGTAATCTCATAGGGAAACCAATGCAAGCGGTACGACGTGTAAGGATCGAATTCTTGCAGTGCGGACATTTCGCCAATTTCCGGCGGTACGCGTACGATCGAGCTTCCGTACAGGCACAGCTTGCGCACCGATTTGAGTGTTCCAATCTGTGGCGGCAACGTGACGATGCTGTGCCACTCCTCCGGTGGCATGAGCGAGCCTGGCGTCCATTCTTCGACGTTACACGCTGCAGCGTCGCTTATTAGATCAAGTAGGCGTTTCCAGCCGTCAGAGTTCTGCTCTTGCGTTTCGTGATGAAGCTTGACTTCGCGTCCGCGCTGATGCCAAGCGTCATTGCATGTACAGGTTGGACGCTGGAATGTCACGAGTGTCCTTGAGCATGCGAACGCCACCGTTCACCGGGCCGCGGCGAACGACATTGACTTCAGAACCCGCGCGGCCCGCGGCTCCGTGTGCAACGGCTTGTTATTTGGCGATTTGTGGTGTGACGCCCCAACCCGTCCAGTACTCCCGCGCCGGACCACCCGTGCCATTAGGGTCAATGGCGAGAAACCGTGCAAGCAGATGACCTTTTTGAATCAACTCTTCTTCGGAGTCTTCGTCAGGGTCACCGTATACGAATCCAATTTCGGACGTGGCAACAAATGTCAGCGCTTCAAACATTTTCTGTGACGAGGAAAACATTGGTTTCACTTCTTGATCCGTGTTTACCCATTCGTGGTCCCAAATCACGATTGAGCAGTCTCCATTTGCATGCCTATTCTGATAGTCGAAACATACCGGGCCTGCATCCATAAACGTTTCGTGTCCAAATGGCACAAGGTGCGAGCCACTCGGAAAATGCTGTTGGTATGTATTGAAAAGTTTCAGGAGTTCTTCCTTCCAGCGACCGATGACATGGCGTTCAAACCGAACGCCACATTCGGTGAGATCGTAGAAGTGTCGGTATTTGAGAAACGTGGCATATGAGCTGGGCAGCGGTCCGCCGAAATGAGCTTCAAGATCAGCGATGTCCTGGTCGGTCACGGAGCTGGCGATCGGTTGCCACGGCAGCCAATCATCCGTGGCGGGCAAGTGTGGATCACGCATTTCGGACGGCATGCGAGGGTCCGGACAGCGCATCATATCGTGCCGCCGCAGACTATCGAGTGCGGCATCGACGTAATCAGTTGCAACAGTGTTCGCCGTCACGTGTTTTGCCAAATAACGACTACGGTCACGGGATTGTGCCGGACGGTTTTGATTTGAAAATTGCGGGTGATGCACAATTCCCGTGCACCGTGTTGTTATGCACCCCGGTGTTGGTAGTGTTGGGGTGCCACTACGGACAGTTTACCGCAAATCTTTGAGCATGGAAGTCGAATGCGGAAGCTCCCGTGCGATGAAAGCGATTTGATTGTCTGTGCCAGTACGGAGCAT
>JAGQOZ010000531.1 GCA_020426955.1 Planctomycetales bacterium | reverse complement strand
ACCGCCTCGCCAACAGTACGCATTGGCCATGAATGTTGCGGCCATAACGTTCGCGAACGGCAGGTGCTTCTTTAGATAGGTCAAATGCTTCGCGTACTTTCGGCGAACCAAGTAATTCGAACGCTCGTTGTTCTAAGTGCGATGCTTGTTGGATCACGTCCGATTCGATCTTGGTTCGAACCTGATCCAAATCTCGCAATAGTTGTTGGCGATTCGCCATGCGTTCGACCGAAATACCGTCGGACAATGACAGCGAAGGAACTCGCCAACCAGCCGCATTCGGATCGCCAGTGATGACAAACGGATCGTGTTCGCGACCCATGAATCCGCCGTGTTGACCAGGCGCTTGGCCTCCGGGCGCTGCGGGATGCGCCACCTTCCACGGCAGCATGACAAACGACGGTAGCACGGACGGAGCAGGCCGCAGTTTGGACATGACGCAACCCAGGTGCGGCGTGTCTTTTTCACTGGGCGGTTCGGCGTCGCTTTTGTTCACTGGCGGCAATTGGCCTGTGACAGTGGTGTGACCGCTGGAAAGATGAGCGGGATCGTCGTGGTGAAGCGATCGAATTAGTGTAAGCTTGTCGGCGTGTCCCGCTAGTCTTTGAAAGTGTTCACAGATTTGGAAGCCGGGGACGTTGGTCGAAATTGGCCGAAATTCGCCTCGGATCTCCGGCGGCGCGTTAGGCTTGAGATCAAACGTATCCAGCTGACTGGGGCCGCCCCACATCAGCAGAAAAATGCAACGCTTGGCCGAACCGAATCCGCCGTGGCGTTGGTGGGCGTTGGCATTTGCCGACCAAAGTGTAGGTAGAGATAATCCGCTGAATCCCGCTACACCGGCCTGCAGGATTTGCCGACGGCGCCATCGAGTTTGATTGAATTCGCGACAGGCCATGCGCAAACTCCTAATCGTTTTTCAATTCTTGCAAGGCGTCCAGCACTTGTTGGTCGTGCCCTTCGACGCGGACCTTCTTCCAAACTTTGGCCACTTTTCCCGATCCGTCTATCAGGAACGTGGACCGTTGAATTCCCATCGATTTCTTACCGTACATGTTCTTTTCTCGCCACGCACCATATTGTTCCGCCACTTTGTGATCTTTGTCGACCAATAGCGGAAAATTCAATTCGTATTTGTCGCGAAACTTCTTGTGGCTGGCAATGTCATCGGGACTGACGCCCAGCACGACCGCTCGCAAATTCCTGATTTCGTCCTGGCGGTCGCGAAATGTGCACGCCTCTTTGGTGCAGCCGGGCGTGTCATCCTTGGGGTAGAAATACAAGACGACTGGTTTGCCCTGGAGTTCAGTGAGTTTCACTTGGGAGCCATCATCGGCCAACAGAGTAAAGGCGGGAGCCTTCTTGCCTGCTTCAACCCAATCTGCCATCGTCAGTTCCTTGCCTGGGAATAAGTGCGAACGATAAACGGCCGATTATAGCCGTCCGCGCTGAAGATGACAGCCGATGGAGTCAAACGTGTGCCAATGGCCGCTGTGATCCAATTAATCTTCGTCCGACAAATCGACTTTCAGATACAGGTCGGCGATGGCGAGCTGAACGTTGATGGAATCCAGGGAAATAACGTTCGATGCGTCGCTGAATTCAGTCAATAGCCAATTCTCGGACGAATGACGCTGAAATAGCTCCACGTGGATTCGATCCTGCGAGATCAACAGGAAGGTTTGGAGCGAAGTCAATTGGCGATACATTTCGAATTTGGCGCCGCGATCGTACGCTTCGGTCGATTTCGAAAGAACTTCGGCAATCAACACTGGATTCAACAGGGTATCGAATTCTCCGTCCTCAAACTGAGGCTGTTGGCAAGCAACCGAAACGTCCGGGTACGTGTACAAGCCACAGCTGGAAACTTTGACTCGCATGTCCGAAGGATAGACTTCGCATTCTCGGTGACGCAGCGCAGCTCGCAACTCAGAAGCAAGGTTCAAGGTAATCAAATTTTGTGGCCGACTAGCACCGGTCATGGCGAACATTTCGCCGCGATAGAATTCGCTTTTGTGTTCCGCTAGGCGTTCTATGGCCAAGTATTCGGCTTCGGTAAGTCGACTTTTTGGGACGCTGGACATAGGCGATCGATTCTTGTTCGGCGGAATAAATCAGAATGTTCTTCTCACGGATTATACCGCTATCCCCACCGACGTCTCAATGAAAAACGCCTCCGCCATTTTTTCCGGTCGCATGCATTGGGTTAGTTGGCGACGGCCGATTTTTTGGATGCGGCCAGTGAGCTTTTCGGCACGTGTGTGTCGTTTGCGGTCGGTGGTACGGATGCCTTTTCGCCACGAGCCTCAAACATCTTGTGGCCAAAATAGAACGCAATGGCAATGACCATCCACGCGGCGGGATAAAGCAAGATGTGCCAACCATGAATGGAAACGCCAAACACACACCAACAAACCGCAATAAATGAAAGTGTGATGGTCAGGGAAGGAAGTCGCATTGTTCCAGTTTTCTCCGTCAAATGTACTCTGCTGAAGACATTATACGCCTTCCTCGTGCAAGCGTCATGCCACACTTGCATCTTTGTTAAACCACAGCCAGCAGATTGCCTATTCTGCGTCGGAAGTGGTTATTCGGACGATTCCGGTTCGGCACGCACCGCCAGCATTGCATCGGCCAAGCGGTAAGCCATGCGAGCCATCGCTTGGTCCTTTTCTTTTTCGGTCATCGCTCGATCAGCCTTTACTTCCAGCCCTTTGGCGGCCAGCCCCTGCAGTGCTGCAGACGCCATCCAATCTCGTAGCGTCAATCCCGTCGAATTGACTCCACTAGAAACGGGAAAAGCGGGCTGATTTCCGTTAATTTCCGAAACGACGCTGGTTTGATTCATCTTGATTTTCCTATTCCTGCATGCACCTAAACGTCATTGGCAAGGTCAAATCCGACAAACGCTTTACGAAGCGCTGTCAGGGCGAACCCCGCACATACAACAACAAAACACCAAATTCCCAAAGCAAACACAAAATGCAGCGACAAATGAGCTGCCCAGGCCTCGTTCAGGAATTTTGTGATGCGAACCGCAGCATAAGTCCATCCCACAATCAATGCCAACGCCACACCAAACATCAGCCCTTTGGCAGTAAAGGTCAATGTGGTTCGCAGAAAGACCGTTAGCCCTTCTTGATTGACTCGATAGGGATATAACAAAAACAAAAGATTGTCTACAGCAAAGATCAACACATTCAGCGGAAATAGCAGGACAATACATGCGACAATCAGCTTGGGATGAACCGGCGTGGTCAAATACACCACCAGCAATACAACCATCTGATAGACAATGGACAACAGCACCGGCGTGGCCAATTGTCCCGCAACCACCATAATCGGGCGAATCGGCAACGTCTTCAGCACTCCCATCCGATCTAAGTCTCGGCGAAAATCAAACTTCAACGCCGTCGGCAGCAGCACAAACGAATAAAACACCAACGCGCCCAAAACGTTCAGCAACACGTCATTGGGATGTCGGTGCACCGCTATCGGCAAGCACGCTAGCACTGCCGGGACCGTCAACGAAATGACCAAGCTATAGAAATACCCCAAAGCGGCTTTCATCTGTCGCCATGCCAAACCACCTCCGCCAAACGCGAACGGGATCTTTGGCATTTCAAACGGGACTTGCGATTCGACTTCCACCAACGTCGCTGGGCTCGAGCTATTTAGCCTGAGCGAATACGCAGCCTGTTCACGCAACACAACCTCTTGTTGGAAATACGAATCGAGTTTACCGACCAATTTGCCCAGTGTCCAAACCATGGCCATCGCTAAACACGAATAGACAATGACAGGCAAGCCCAGCGAATGAGCTAGCATGATCGCCGTGAAAATGCGAAACGGCGCCAGCATTACAGTGCCGGCGATCGAGTCGGACGTGGAGGCGGCCGCAGCCAAGAATTCTTGAGCCAGTTCAAACGCAGCTGGCGACCGGGCCTTTTCCAGCAAATCTGGATCGGAAAAACCAAGCAAGGCCACATAACCGGTCCACGTTGCCAGCAGACCAAGACAGACAGTTCTTGTGCGAAAAAAGGCCGCATCCGACATGCCCCAAGCCGTGATTTCCACCACCATGCGGAACAGATCGATTGCCACCAGCGCCAAGAACGCGCCCAAAAAGCCAGCGGGCCAGAACGCAAGATCCGGAATCATCAACACGGAAAAAAACAATGATTTCAGCAATCCCGCGTTGGTGATGGCGGCAATCCGATAGGCAATTAATTCGCGTCTCGGCAGT
>JAGQOZ010000530.1 GCA_020426955.1 Planctomycetales bacterium | reverse complement strand
GTTCCCAGAGCGGATGAGGTTATCAGTCCTTATTGCTACGGAAGAGTTAGTGGACGAGGTTACGAGTCCATATTGCCAGCGAAGGTAGTGGACGAGGCTACGAGTCTGTTTTGTCAGCGAATGTAGTGGACGAGGCTACGAGTCCATTTTGCCAGCGAAGGCAGTGGACGAGGCTACGAGTCTGTTTTGCCAGCGAAGGCAGTGGACGAGGCTACGAGTCTGTTTTGCCAGCGAAGGTAGTGGACGAGGCTGCGAGTCTGTTTGGCCGAATTGTTGGTATCGTGCATCGCGACAGTGGAAAGAAGTGTTTGGTGAATTCGGTGGTCCCCAAAAAGTTTGTCGCCTGTCTAGTTTATTCGCTGCCGATCCAGGTTGCGTCTTTGGCGGTTGTGCTGAGCGTCTATGGGATCGCTCGGACCGTTTCGCTCGGCACCGGCGTGACGTTGTTGTGGTGGCTGGCCGTAGCGTTAATGATCGGCACAATTACTTCGCTCATTACGCTGACCACGGTGCTGGGTTTTCGGTATCTGGCCGAATTGGAGGAAGACGAAACAGCGTCCGATTCACCTCAAGATGACGCCAATTTGTCGCAATCGTAGGAAATTCGCAGACTTCGCGGCCGCCTGTCTTGTTTGAGTTTGCCGCTGCTTACGAGACCCGCATGCGTGCGGAAAACGACCAAAGAGTGCGGCAAAACGTTGATGGCGCAATGAAATACGCCGGAGTGATTGATTCCACGGGATTTGTGTTTATTCATTCAGCGCGGCAACCAATTCTTCCGCATAATCGCCAACGGCTTTCAGAATCGCGGCGTCTCCTTCGGCGGCGTGTTGAGCGATTCGTTTGACAATCGCCGAGCCGACAATGACGCCGTCGGCCACGGGCGAGAGCATGCGGACGTGTTCGGGACGACTAATACCAAAGCCAATGCAGATGGGCAGCGGAGTCTGTTCGCGAAGCCAACCGACTTGATCGACCACGCTGGCAGGCAATTCCGTTCGTTCGCCGGTGATGCCGGTGACCGAAACATAGTAGATAAAGCCGGATGACGATTCGGCAATCCGGATCGCTCGTTCACGAGGTGTCGTGGGTGTGATCAACTGGATTAGGCTGAAGTCATGCTTCTGGCAGATCTGGGACATTTCAGCCGATTCTTCGACTAACAAATCAGGCACAATGGCACCAGCAAATCCGGCCGCCTTGGCGTCTTGTACATACGCTTCCAAGCCGTGGCGAAAGATAATCGCATAGCTCACCATGCTAACCACCGGCATCTGCACTTGCGAAGTCGCCTGCTGGGCCATCTGCAAAATGGCGGCCAGCTTGATCTTGGCGTCTAAGGCTCGAGTATAAGACGCTTGGATAATCGGCCCGTCGGCAATGGGGTCGCTGTAGGGAATTCCCAATTCGCACAAACTGGCGCCGCGACGCTCCAGTTCGATGATCAGTTTCTTAGTGACGTCCAGATTCGGATCGCCGGCGGTGACGAACGGGACGAAGGCTTTGCGATTTTCCGCTTTCAGTTTGGCAAACAACGCGTCAACAGCAGACATGGCGGACTCGGTATTTCTATTTCAATATCAATCGGTCTGGGAAACGAAAGGTCGAAGGCAATTCGCGGCGGGAAGTTATTGGCCTTTCAGCCGAGCGACTTCGGCAGCGTCCTTGTCACCTCGACCCGAAAGACAAACCACAATCACTTCCTCTGCCTTTCGACCTTGGGCAACCTTCATGGCGTGTGCAACGGCGTGAGACGATTCCAAAGCCGGAAGAATTCCTTCACAACGAGCCAATTCATCAAACGCCGCCATGGCGGAAGTGTCATCGCAAGAATCATATTGGACTCGGCCCGTCGCCTTCCAATAACTATGCTCGGGTCCCACGCCGGGATAGTCCAAACCGGCCGACATTGAATGGACGTCGCACGTTTGACCGTCTTCATCTTGCATCACGTAGCTGTAACTGCCGTGTAGAATTCCAGGCTGGCCGTAGGTCAATGGTGAAGCGTGATCACCTGGCTTGTTGCTGCGTCCGCCCGCTTCCACGCCAATGATTTCCACCGTCTTGTCATCGATAAAAGGATAAAACATGCCGGCTGCGTTACTGCCGCCGCCAACGCAGGCAATCACGGTGTCCGGGAGTCGCCCGATTTGCGTTAGCGACTGTTCCCGAGTTTCCCGGCCGATGACCGATTGAAAGTCGCGGACGATAACGGGAAACGGATGCGGTCCAACGGCCGAACCCAAGATGTAGTGCGTGTCTTCGACGCTGCTCATCCAGTCTCGCATCGCTTCGTTGATGGCGTCGCGCAGCGTACGTGAACCGCTGGTGACGGGGCGAACTTCCGCGCCCAGAAGTTTCATACTAAAGACGTTGGGCGCTTGTCTGCGAATATCTTCTTCGCCCATATAGACGACACACGGAAGGCCGAATCGAGCACACGCGGTGGCGGTGGCCACGCCGTGTTGGCCGGCGCCCGTTTCCGCGATCACTCGAGTTTTGCCCATTCGCAACGTCAACAAAGCTTGGCCCAGCGTGTTGTTGATTTTGTGAGCGCCCGTGTGATTCGTGTCTTCGCGCTTTAGCCAAATCTGGGCACCGCCGCAATGTTCGGTCAGTCGCTTCGCAAAATACAGTGGCGAAGGACGGCTGACGTAGTTCTTCAGCAAGTCGTCCAATTCCGCTTGGAAGGCCGGATCTTGCTTGGCTTTGGCGTATTCGTCGGCCAATTGGTCCAAGGCTTTGGTAAGCGTTTCAGGAACGTAACGTCCTCCAAAATCACCAAAGCGACCTTTGGCGTCGGGGACCTGACTGCTGGCGGTAGATTGAATTTCAGTGCTCATAATCGGATGGTACCAAGGGGACTACGAATTGGCTACTTCACCTCGCACGCGACTGGGCGAAATGGTGATCTTGCCAGCAAAGATCGAAACGAGATGGGCAGGTTCGCCGGCGAATGGCTATCGGGTCTGCTTGTCGTAACAACCGAATTTCGGCACATTGTGACAACGCCTAAAACATGTTGCCAAGATTCGTCTAGTAAAGATAGGTTGACCGTGCCGGAGCTACCAGAAGTAGAGACGATGCGTCGAGGCATCTTGCCGATTGTCGGCAGCCGAATCATTGGCGTCCAGCGGCCTCGATGTCGTTTGAAGCCGATTGCCGTTTCGCCTGCCATGGCGACCTTTCGGCGGCGAACCATCGGACAGCGGATTGACGATGTGCAGCGGATTGGTAAACGAGTGATCGTGCGGCTGACTTCGGATGACGCGATTGTGTTCGAACCCAGAATGACGGGACTGGTCTTGCTGGCCGATCCGCCCAACCTGCAACACTTGCGATTTCAGCTGGACTTGGCCGATGCGGACCATGATCGGTTGCTGTTTTGGGACCGCCGCGGTCTGGGAAATGTGACGCTTTTGTCGCCGGAAGAATTAGCGGTTCGGATTCAAGAAAAACTGGGGCCTGACGCGTTGACCGTGGACGGATCGATGCTGCGTCAGCGATTGGGCGCTAGTCAGCGAGCCATCAAGGTGGCGTTGTTGGACCAGCATGCAGTGGCAGGAATTGGCAATCTGTACGCATCGGAGATTTTGTTTCTGGCGAAGGTTCACCCGCAGAAACGGTGCCATTCGTTGACTCGCAAACAATGGGACGCCATTGCGGAACGAATCGTCGAAGTCTTGAACGAAGCGATTCGCTATGAGGGTTCCACTCTTTCAGACGGCACGTATCGAAATGCGTTGAACAAGGAAGGCGGCTATCAAAACCAACACCGTGTGTATGATCGAGAAAATTTGCCGTGTCCGCAATGTCGTTCGCCGATCGTTCGAATCGTACAATCGCAGCGTTCTACTTTTTTCTGCGCAAAATGCCAGCGACGGCCTCGTTCGACGTGAAAATTTGCTTTGCGTCCGTCGATGTTGTCTAATGCTGGGCATGCACACACAACCGACGTCGGCGTCGCGTTTTGAAGTTGCGCATTTGCGTTTTCCGGCGGCATTTCCTAACCCGAAGCGTCGGCTACGGACTTCAGAATCGCTCGATTTCCCCTCACTTACGTTTCGGGCTATGAAACAGCGTAACTTCAAAATCGTCGCGTGGGGGTGCTGTTCCCAATCATCCTTTATCGAGGAGTTCTCTGTATGGTCGAAAAGAATAATTTGCAAGTTGGTTCTGAATCTTCATCGCGATTGATTCGTCCGGTCGATCGCCGTTCGTTTTTAAAGGCTTCGGCGGTGGCTGCTTCGGCGGGTGGCATTTTGACCGCGTCTC
>JAGQOZ010000529.1 GCA_020426955.1 Planctomycetales bacterium | reverse complement strand
AATTCCAATGAAATACATCAGGAAAAAGACCAAGCTGCGAGAACTCAAGATCCACGGCACAATTGTAAAGCTGGGAATGAACGCGCTGGTTAACAGCACGTACACCGGAATCCGCGCACTGCAGCTCATCAACGGAGCAACCAATATCGTAATAAAACGGTCTCGGCGGTTTTCGATTACTCGCGCGGCCATGATACCCGGCACGGCACACGCGAATGATGAAAGTAACGGGATAAACGACTTGCCATTCAGACCAATGGCCGACATCGATTTGTCCATCAGATAGGCGGCTCGCGACATATAGCCACAATCCTCCAGGATGGCGATGAACAGAAACAGGATGGCAATCTGAGGCAAGAACACCAAAACACCGCCAACGCCCGCAAAGACGCCGTTCAACATCAGTGAACGCAGTGCGCCTGGCGGTAGCAAGCCTCCGACCCAGCCTCCAATTCCACCGACCCCAGATTCAATCAGGTCCGAAAAAAATGGGGCAAACCCAAACACTGCTTGAAAAATAATCAGCATCAGCAAAGCGAAGATGCCTGTCCCAAAAAGGCGATGCGTCACCACGTGGTCAATTCGATCGGACAACGTTGCACGATGCTGGTCCGGCCGATGAATCACATCGTGCGTGACTTGATTGATCCAGGAATAGCGAGCGATCGGTTCCATGGAGACCAATTCGTCGCTGGTGGCCGCCAATCGCTGTCGAGCGGAATCAACCGCACTCATCACAGACGTAGTGACTCCAGGCAATTTTGCTTCATGAAGATAACCCGTATCCAAGATCAGGCGTTGAATCAAATAGTGCGGCAACGGAGTTGATGATTCTTGCGAAGACACGCCATAGATAGTTTGAACCTCGGCACAAAATGCTTCGGAAAACGGACTGTGAAATGCTGGCACCGGTTTTTCTAGAGACTGCACGATGGCCTGCTTCAAGCCGTCCAGGCCTTTCCGCGAATTCGCTTGAATCGGCACCACGGTCACACCAATGCGTTCCGCTAGCAGCGCCACGTTGATGTCAATTCCCTTTGCCGACGCAACGTCCGTCATGTTCAGTGCCACCACCGTTGGGCGGTGTAGTTCTAAGACCTGGCAGACCAAATACAGATTTCGCTGCAAGTTGCTGGCATCTACGATACATACAATTGCGTCTGGTTGCCCTACGTCCTCTTGCCGCCCCAGCAAGACGTCCACGGACACCATTTCATCCATGGATTGAGGCGCCAGACTATACGTTCCCGGCAAATCAATGATGGTGTAGTCACGGCCATTCATTCTGGCCGAACCCAACTTCTTTTCGACCGTTACGCCTGGATAATTGCCGACTCGTTGCCGCACGCCCGACAACGCACCGAAGAGCGTGGATTTGCCCGTATTAGGGTTGCCACAAAGGGCAATTCGAATTGGACGACCAGCGGGCAAAGTTTTCGGCATCGCACAGTCCGTGACACCAAGGCAAAGATTAGTCGATCGGAGTCACCTGCACTCGAGCCGCTTCCGATTTGCGAACCGACAAGCGATATCCATTGACGTCAATTTCAATCGGATCGCCCAACATTGCGGTGCCGACAAATGACAATTGGGCTCCAGGAGCAAGTCCCATTTCCAAAAGACGAAGAGTAATCGAATCGCTACCCAGCACTCGGGCAACCTGAGCTCGATTTCCCACGTGCAGATCGGCCAGCGTGGTCAATTTTCCTCTCCAGCCGACACCAGAATGCACGAAGTTTCACATTCGCGCAAGCACAGCTTGCAATTGTCTACTCGCAATATACATGTCTTGCCCGGACGAACCATTTCCACGTGCGACCCCGAACTAATCCCAAGTTCACTCAGCCGACGCGAAAAATCACCCCCGGACATGATCTGCACACAACCTCGCTGCCCAGGTTTCAGGAACGATAGTGGAATCAAGTTAATCACGGTATCAACCTTGTTTGTACACATTCGTCGAGACGCGGATGATTTTGATACTAAGTCTCATTACCATCTGTTCTATGGTATTCCTTCTCATCGGTCCTTACAAGCCCGTCAAACCTTCAAAACACAAGAATTCTGGAAGTACGAGTGGCCAAAATCGGTGACAGCTCAAACGAACGGAAATAGCGATAAAAAAACTTGAATAGATCAGGCAAGATTAACCGATTGAAACGCTTATCCGGAAGATTTCAGATGCGCTGACGGTAACTGGAAAGCATGGCCAGCAGATTCGTCCAAACGACGTTCGCAAAGGATTTTATACGTCTCGCGGCTGGTTTTGAGGCGGTTGTCATAACTTGTTTATGCACAAACATCAAATTCGACGGCGGTTTGAATCCTTAATCCACAAAGGGAATTGGCAGATGTACGAGACCTATTTTCGCCTACAAAGACGTCCATTTTCGACCGTACCGACTCCGGACGACTATTTCCCAGCCGATTCGATCGAAAACGCTCGTTTGGCACTGATTCGCCAAGTGGAACGATATGAAGGCCCCGCAATTGTGGTCGGGCCGGTTGGTTCGGGGAAATCGCTCCTTTGCCAATTGGTGGCTGATCACTTTCGCAGTTCGTGCCGAGTAGCGCTTGTGCCGAACGGTCGCATTACTTCGCGAAAATCGCTGATCCAAGTCATCTTGTTTGAACTCGGTTTGCCTTACCGAGGTGCGGACGAAGCGGAAATGCGCCTGACCCTAACCGAACATGTTTCCAATCGCAGTCTGTGCCCCAATGGTGTACTGCTGCTAATGGACGAAGCAGATCAACTGCCCATGGCGATCTTGGACGAATTGCGCACCTTGACCAATTTGGTCAACGGCGGCCAGCCAGCCATTCGCATTGTCCTTTTCGGTTCGCCTCGACTAGAAGAGCGGTTCACCAGCCCGCGACTGGAATCATTTAGCCAGCGACTGGTCGGCCGATTTTACTTAGAGCCGTTTGATCGTGAAGAAACGATGGACTACGTGGTGACGCATCTAGAGGATTGCGGCGGAGACCCGGGACAGCTTTGCACCCCGGACGCCTTGGAAGGAATCTATTGCGCCACCAACGGTGTGCCTCGATTGATCAATCAGCTTTGTAATCATGCCATGGTTCTTGCTGCCGTAAACGGTTATCGCCAGTTAACTGCCAACGTGATCAATGAGGCGTGGTCGGATCTGCAGCAACTTCCCTTACCTGCGGTGATGCAAATGCAGCATCCTATTTTGCGCATTGACGCCCAAACGCAAGCGGACGACGAATTTGGCGAAGTTTTTGCCGCCGAAGCAGATGAAGCAGCCGAAGCGGAAACATTGAATCATCCGAACCCGATTGACCGGCTGGACGAAATTCAACAGGGCTTAAATCTAATTTGTGGTGACGCCGACGACAGCGCCGAAGAATCCTATTTCGCCGAATTCGACTACTCCAATTCCACTCGGTTCGCTCCGGAAGATCCTGATAACCACTCGGTCACCGACGATTCCGAATCCCCGATCGTCGCGCCGAATCAGACAGAGTCATTGTCTGCCGAGAAACCGCAATACGTTGCCGAAAGCGATTCCCATCTCGATGCCAACCGTGATGCGGAAACGCCTGCGGCTTCTGCTGGCGAAGACGATTTGACTGACGACGATTCAACTTCGGTACGACTACGAGTTCACCGAGCTCCCAATCCCTTCGATGAAGAGTTTGCGGAAGTGGAAGTTGTGGTAGATCGTTACGTCACAGCCGACACATTGGCAAAGCGAGCCAGCCGGACTGTGATCGCCGGAAATAGTCTGCATTTGGCTGGCGAATTGCAGCAGAATTTGCTGGAAACCGCGCACAGCGAAATCACAGACACCGACACCCACGCAGACAGTGACGCGACTGCGAATGTCTTGCCGCCACCATTCATGGGACGCGAAACCGCCGAATCTACGCTGCATGAAGACATTCCAGAAGATAACGAATCGGCAGCATCTGCGACCCAACACGCAGACATCCCTGCGGAAAACGAATTGCCGCAATCTTCGTCTCAACACGAAGCGTCCGATGTCGATCAAGAAACGCAACCGCTTGCTGCTGATTCGATATGGAATTCCTTTGCGGACAACGACTACACCGTGACCGTCGACAGCGGTTCGGTCGACTATTTCACGCAATTGGCACAACAAATGACGGCCAGTGTGCAACTAAGACTGCATAGTGAGACTCCCATTGATAGCAAAGTGACGCCGTCGAGCCGCGCGCCGGCAGAGTCTGAGCCGGAGCCATCAAGCCGTGGCGCGGAGCAAACGGTGTCCCAGTTCGAGCCGTCTGGCGATAG
>JAGQOZ010000052.1 GCA_020426955.1 Planctomycetales bacterium | reverse complement strand
TCAGATCCACACTTTTTGAAATGGCGGTCGTCCGCCACGCGAGGGTTTTCAGGTTTTTTTTCTTGCCGCCAGGGATCGTGACGAACACTGTTGGTCCGATCTATTCTGGTTGGAAGTTGCGAAGAGGGCAACGGATTTATGCCGTTGGTTGGATTTCATCCATCAGAAACCGGCATTTGCCTTGCCTTGATTGCCAGTTCTACCGCGAGTGTGTGGAAGCCAGGACGGCCTAGGTCGTGCTTACCGCAAGATTCGGTTCAGCCAGCCTTTCGACCCGCGTTGGGTTTGTTGATCCGAAGAACGAGCTGTACGGTTTGGCGATTGGGACTCGGTTGGTTGTCGAGATGAGCTGCGAGACGCGTAGCTGCGTTTGGTGGCTTGCGAGCGAGTGACATCGTTTGTCGGTGGTGCGAGTTGATTGGATTCAATGACGCCGGATTCTGCTGGCACCGGTGGTAATCGAAATTCGCCGGGCGCGGTTGCGGGTTCGACAATCGAAAACGCCTGCTGATCCAGCGAAACATCCACTTCGCCCAGATCATAGGAACCACCGTTGATACGAGGACGAGGATGATGGTACGGGCAATTTGGGTCTCGGCAATCCGGAATGAACGGACAAGTGGAGGCGTGAGGAATTCGAGCTAAGCCGTCTTTGGTCACCGAGTCAGCCATGGCTTCTCGAGGCTTACCGACGCACTGAGGGATGATGATTTCAGGATTGATGAACACAATCAACTCATTTTCCGAAACCTCCGTGTTGTGGTCGCGAAAGAGTCGTCCGATATAGGGCGCGTCTTTCAGGAAAGGAACGCCCCGAACCGTTTCATTTTCTACTCGTTGACGCAACCCGCCAATCACCAACGTCTGTTGATCGTGCACTCGGACCACCGTGGAAGCTTCTCGAGTATCAATAATGGGCTGCGAATTTTGAAACCCGGCCAGCACGCTAAACTGCGGTACCACTCGCAGCAGTACCGTACCGTCGGTGCTGATGGCCGGCGTGACGGTCAGAGTGATGCCGGCTTCTTCGAACGACGTGGTGCCGATATTTCCACCCGCTTCGGTTTGTGTAAGCTGTTGCACGGGCACTCGAGTTACAATTCGAATTGAAGCTTCTTCGCGATCTACCACGGTCACGCTGGGATCGGCCAGCAGACGTGCACCTTTGGTTTCGTCTAATGCTCGAACAACTCCGTGCAAATCAAAGTTTCGGCTAAGTGTCTTGATGGCCAACTGATGCGGACTTTGCGTGGCCACCGCTTCGGTGGCGTCGGTAATCACTTCCATGCCGTTGGCCACTTCAAATGCGTTAAATGCTGGAAACAGACCGCCATTGAGGTCGACCGACTGATTGGGCAAGCCAGCGGCGTTCAACGCATTGCCCTTCAGCTGTTGGCTCCAGTTGACGCCCAATTCCTCCGTTTCTTTCAAGTTGATGTCGTAGATGTAAGCGGTGATACGGACTTGTGGTCTAGGTAAATCGATCTTTTCTAGCAGGTTGCCAACCAGCGACTGTGTCTGTTCGTCACCGATGACCAGCAGTTTGTTTTCACCTGCCATGGCCGTCACGCGGCCCTGTTCGCCCAAAATATCCTTCAAAGTGGTCTCTAATTGAACGACATCCAGATACTGCGGAGAATAGCGAACCACGTTGACGGATTGTGGTGACGGCCCGTTAGAACCTGCAGGTGTTTGACTGGATACATTGGCCGTTTGGGTCGAAGTTGAAAACGCCAGCGTTTGAATCAGCTGCTTTATTTGGCTTACCACGTCGGCGTGATCAACCACATGCAATCGATTCAACGAAGGGATGGGCTGGATCATTCCTTGCGGCGAAGCCAATGATTTCAGGCTGCCCAAGACCTCTTCCATGCGTCCGGATGGAAGGTCAATCATTTCAGACACAAAACCCGGATTCTGCGCTGCCACGTCCTCTAGTCGCATGACCACCAGGCTATTCCCTTGGCGGCGGTAGCCGTAGCCTTGCGCAACCAAGATGGCATCCAGAATTTCGCTTAGCGGGCAATCTCGAAAGACTCCATTCACGGTACCGGTCACGTCCTTGCCCAGTACAATGTTGACGCCCCACTCTTCGCTAATGGTGAAGGCGGCTTGTTGTAATGTAACGCCTTTAAGTGACAAGTCACCCTTTGTTGCCAGGGTTTCCAGCAGTGCATCGGCGCCCCATGCGACGTTCGACATCGCAATCGCAACGGCGATTATCGTAGTAAGCCAAATGCGACTTGCCGGTTGAAGCAAGCGTTCTGTATTCGAACGGAAATTCATGACACCGATAAAATCCATTTCCACAATGTCAACGATCGTAGCCCTGGTTACAAATCGGACGATTCTAACTGATTGTTTTTCAATCCGAACAAGAGAGTTTCAATTTCCAGAAAGTGCATCCCTGCAGAATGATCATCCGGCCGAATCACAACTTTGGTCACATGTGACATGCGCGAATCATGCTGAATGTCTGCCAAACATGAAAGCAAATCATCTAAGCTTCCCGCAATCATCAAAGAAAAAGTGCTCTTAAAGATCGACAATCCTGACGATTCGCCAAATTCAGGTTCTAGGTCTGAAAGCGGGTTGTCTTGGGTGTACCAGGACCGAATGAATGGTTCGCCAACGTCAATTTGACGCAGTTGACAATTCCAGCGTCGAACCAATTGGACCACCGACGTTTCAAATTGATGCGCATCCAATTCCGTACAGATCATGCAGTCTTGCAAATCTTGCATGCGAGCGTCCAGTTCGGCTTGTTGGGTGCTAGCTGTGTCTAGCTGTCGGTGTACTTGCGGTGTCGATTCAATCAGATGCCTTAAGTCCAAGTACGTTCGGTGATATTGCCAGAACGAAAGGAGCCACGGCGAATTGGGGATCAAGACCATCAGGCCAATCAAAATCCAGGGCGCTTTGGGCCGAATGTTAGATTTCATCATGAGTCTCCGACGGTGCTGCTTTGCCAATTTGACAAGTCAGGTCGAATCGTACGCCCATCGTTCCATTCTGTTCTGATGGCGATGTCGATCGAATACGAACATCTGCCACCATCGGCAACTTTTGTAAAGTGGAAACGAATTCAAAGACATCGCGTTCTGCTGCTGACATGCCTTGGATGGCTAGTTCGTGGTTGTTCTCGATAATCAGCGAATCCACGTACATGGCTGGTGGCATACATTTAGTCACCCACAACGTAACGTCGGACCAACTAGGTTCGGATATATCGTTTATCAGGTGATGCACGTGCTTCAGTTTATTTTCCGCAAGTTCACGCGAAACTTGGAGCGTTTGAATCTGTTCCTGCATTTGGACCACAGGCTGACTCGCCTTCTGCAATGTCGTCACATGACTGGCTGCCTGTCGATTGACTGCCTGCAAGAAAAGAGCGAAAAACATCGACGCCGCGACAGATGGAAATAGTTTTTTGGCGATAGCCCGCCAGCTGATGACACCAAAATGATCCAGTTGCGAGACCAAATTGGGACTGAGCGTGGCGACTTCGTATTGCGGATTGCCAGTCAAGGCCGTTCCCACTACCGAGGCAAATTCTTCGTGCAGAGGCGTGTCGCCCGTTACAAAAAAACGAGCCATCCGGTTGGCAAAAACTTCAACCTGCAGCGTGCCGTCCTCGCGAAGTTGTGACGAAACTCGTTCCGCCGCGGTGGTGGGACCAATCACGTAGATGCGATCCAGCGCCCCTTCGCTCAACAGATTGCTCTTTTGGCAGTAGCGAATCAGGCGTACCAAGTGAGTTCGTACCGCATCCACCACTTGTTCCGTGGTGGCCAACGTCGACGGTCGATAGTTCAGGTACATCCGCCCTTCGTATGCCACACACAATTCGGCCCAGCGGTTGTCGAGTTTCAGAACCAACACGGGGACTCGCCGCTGATCGTGGATTAGCCCAATTAGCCGACACAAGCCCACCGCCGAAGGCTCTAAGCTGACTACATTGATTTTGGCCAAGTCGGCAACTCGTTTTAGCATGCCCAGTGTTTGCGAGTTCACCACGGCCACCAAACTGTGTTGATGCATGGCGTCCACGTTCATCACGGCTTCTGCAGAAAGCTTCTGGCCCGGACCCAAAGACAGATAAAGTGCTTGGCGTTCATGCAAATGGTCCAGCTCCATTGCCACTCGGTTGGCTTCTCCTGTCACGCAACGAGTCACACAAAAGTCACTGGCGACACCTACGTAGAATTCGGCTTTTTGCAACGCGTGTTTCGCTACCAGTTCTGAAATTCGGTTTGCCAGTTGTCGTTCCGTATCGCGACTGGTCAAGGCGTCATCGTCGGTTCGCCAAGTCACCTGTTCCACTGTTACTTGTGGCGGACCATTGCTAAAACGAATGACCGCCAATTTGAGATTGTTGACGCCCACTTCAATCGCCACGGTGCGGCGTTCTGTTGGTTTTGTCAATCCAATCATCGATCTTGCTCCGCTGCCTTCTTACTTGGCCACGTCAAACGAGGCATGTTTTGTGCGAACCAGGCCGTTTGCCGAACCGAATCCCACCACGCGATACAAGGTCCCGTCCGAATCGACTTGGAACCAATAAGCGGCATCGCCCACGGGGAACTGCAAAGACGCGCCGACAAAATCAGGATTTGTTCGCAGGTAAATGGCCGCATGCTGCACGCCCGCTTCGGCCAATCCGTCCGCTTTGGCCATGCTGATCTCGTTGTTGACAACGGTTCGCTGAAACGCTGCCGAGCGATAGATGCCGATGGCCATTGCTGAACACGCGCCGGCGATCAGAAGTACCAGGATCAGAGTGTATCCGCCGCGAATTCTTTGTGTTGATTTACCTGTTCGCATCGCCGCTCACTCCTGTGACACCAGGTTGGCGGGATGTGTGTCAATCCGAATCGTTCGACCGAGCAAGCTGGTATCGTCTGGCAACAACTTGATCACGCGTATATCCTGCAGGCGACTTGCCAATGTTACGCCATTTTGCAAATAGCCTTTGAAACGAAAAGGCGTTACATCTTCGACGGTCCATTGCTGTTTGCCGTTTTCCCAGTAATAGATGGACGAATTTCTTCGTTCCCAACGACGAAGACCACCACCGTTCATAGCAACTGTCAGCGCGTCGGACGATAAAGCCAACACTTGATCCGCGTCTTGGATTTGGTCGGCCATCTGATCCAAGACAGCGTGGTGATAGGCATTGCCCGTGTTCGCTGCTTGCCATTGCCGGTGAGAAAATTGGAAAATGCTGGTGACTGAAACGAACATCAACGACATCACACCCAACGCAAGAGTGACTTCGACCAAGGTCATGCCCGTGATAGTGGATCGCTGTCTGTTGCCGTAATTCATTTGGCCACCTTGGTCAGCATGTCGACAGATAGTTCGGTTGCGTCAAACCGCCGGTTGCGATTTTGGTCGAACCATTCGGTAACGTGGACGACATTTAGTTGATTCGGAATCCCTCCATCACCGGACGTGTCACTAATTAACACGGAATAACGAATTTGCGGCAAACCAACAGTTCGCTGCGTACCCGAAAAAACTTGACGGCCGCGGCGACTTTTCGCAAGAGATGCAAACCGTTCCAAATCGTTGGCACACAGTGTTTTCAGTTGCTGCAGGGTCTGTGTTTGGTGTTGCGTCGCTTGCGCATCTGCCAGGAAATCAATCGTGGGAACGAGTACGGTGGACATAATCAGTCCACACATAACCAGTTCCATCAACGTAGCGGCGTGGCGACTGCGACGACTCGGGTTCATCGTGCTGGCGCTCCTGGCGAAACAATACGGGCGAGTCCATTGATGGGTGACAGAACCAATGATTCGCCGGATTGAGAGTCACTGATCGTCACTGGCCGGTCGCACGTCCCATTGGGCAGAAAAGTCACTAGCGCATCGCTGGTTCGCAAATTGTTCGACTTCAAATCCAAACGAATCGCGTCTGCTTGGCACGTGCCAGTCACAGACACCAAGGTTCCTCGGCTTATTTGCAAGCGAATCACAGCGGGTTGATTCGAATAAACGGCGACCGATCGTTCACGCCCGAAGAATTCTTGGATGGTTCGCAACTCAACTCGGGCTTCACGTCGCTGGAAAAACGTGTTCTTTACCAGCGAAGCGGAAACAAACATGGCGATGGCGACAATGCCTAGCACCATGAGCACTTCAAACAAGCTGAACGCTCGGTGCCTAGCCATGATGATGTCCCTGTATCGATGAGCTTACGGCCGATTGAGATTGACAACCTTCTGCGTTGTGGCGTCAAACGTGTAATAGCCGCCATAGGGCGTCGGATGTCGCCGCTGGTCTGCGTAGCCGTCACGTTGAAGTCGGACCAGGTTGGTATCAGGCCAACGCCCCATCTCCATGTAATAGGCTTGGACAATTGCATTCAGCTGAGACACATTGTGGTCGTCCAATTTCTGTCGTGATTTTTCTCGCATCGGCGCAATCGCGGCGACGGTAGCCGCTGCAACAACTGCCAAAACAACGACGGCCGCAATCACTTCCAGCAATGAAAAACCTGGACGTCGATTGTATTGGGACTTTCTTTTCATGTTGATACGCCCTCCACGGTAAGGAAAAAGTTGCCTCCACATCAAAAACTATCTTTTTGTATGCGCCAGTAGGTGATTTCGACGCCACATTGGATCTGCGGCTTTCCACATGGCGGCATTCAGAACCGGCAGTTCCGACAAATTCCACTACTCTAACACTTCAAACATATGGAACATGGGCGTGTAAATCGCCAATACTAGCGTTCCGATCGAGCTGGCCAGTAGCAAAGTAATCACCGGCTCCATGGCTCCCATGGCTGCATCAATGCGGCTTTCAATTTGCTGCCGCAAGACCACGCCAACGCTGCGAGTCGCTTCGGAGAGATTGCCGGTTTGTTCGCCAACAACCACCAATTGGCTGACAGCTTCGGAAAAGACGTCGCGGTGATTCGCCAATTCGGCACTCAATCGATTGCCGGTTCGAATCGAAGTGCTGATTTCCGACAAGACATCCCGAATGGCCAGATTCGAGACGCTGTCGACCGATTCGGCAATGGCATCCGCTGGAACGAATCCAGCTTGCGATAATGTGTTCACCGCTTCAATGAATTGCAAAACGGAGAAATCTTTGTACCAACCACCAATGACAGGTAGTTGCACTAAAGTCTTATCGATGATCTTGGCCACCGAGCGTACTTTGCGAATTCTGAAAAAGGCTACCAACGCGGCGACACCAGCCGCCAGTAGAATCAGGCCGTAGTGATACAACGCGTCACTAATGTTGGCGACAAACCTGGTGATGGCCGGAAGTGGAACTTGTGCGTCTTCATACATTTCTTGAAATTGAGGTACGACACTCATCATGACAAACACAAACAGTCCGGTTCCCGAAAGCAGCACCAACGCGGGGTAGCTAAGCTTCTTCAACACTCGACGCCGTAGTTCTTGCCCTCGCTGCAGCGCATCGGCGATCAGTCGGAAAGCTTGGGGCAACGTTCCCGAGCGTTCGGCAATTCGAATCTGCTTGATCATCAACGGATCAAATACTCTAGGGAATTCGGCCAGTGTACTGCTGAGTGTTTGTCCTGTTTGCACCGAGCAGCGAATTTTCTGCAGCACTTGAATGTTCTTGCGAAACGCTTTGTCTCGTTCCATGGCGAACAATGCATTTTGGAGACTCAAGCCGTTTTCCAAAAGCATCGACATGAGTCCGAAGAAATGCGTTAACTGGCGGCGTCTCATCCGCACGTTCGCTGGTGATGCTTGCGTTCTACCAAGTTTGACGGCATGGAGGGCTCGAAAAAGGTCACTGATGGAAGCAAGCGACCGACTGGCTTTTGCATGTGCCATCTCATTATCCAATCGTCTTGAAGTAGACTTCTTCCAAGGTCGTTTCGCCCAGCAGTGCTTGGCGCAGTCCCGCTTGTAGCAACTCAGTCATGCCGTTTTCAATAGCCATGTCGCGCAGCCGTGCTGCCGGTATGCCATCTTCAATGGCCTGTCCGATTTCATGCGTCACGGGGAAAATTTCGAAAATGGGAATGCGTCCCGAATATCCGGTACCCTGACAATGTCGACAGCCCTTTCCAGCGTAGAACGTAGCGTTTTCTGGAATGGACGTTTGAGCGCCAATGCGGTCCAGCAAGCTCTTGCTGGGTGTTGTTGGCGTTTTGCATCGCGAACAAATGCTGCGTAGCAAACGCTGAGCGATACTGCCCAGCAAAGCGCCACCTACCTTAAAGGGATCGATCCCCAAGTCAATTAAGCGAGTGACCGCACTGACGGCATCGTTGGTGTGCAGAGTGCTCAACAGCAAGTGTCCAGTCAGCGCGGCCTGAATGGCGGTATTGGCGGTTTCGTGGTCGCGGATTTCACCGACCATGATGATGTCCGGGTCTTGTCGCAGAATAAATCGCAACGCGTTCGCAAACCCCATGCCGTATTCATTGTTGGACTGCACTTGGTTGACGCCGGAAATCTGATGCTCTACTGGATCCTCGACGGTCACAATATTGCGTTTCACATTGTTTAGGTGAGTCAGGACGGCGTACAGTGTCGAACTTTTACCAGAGCCGGTGGGGCCGGTGAGCACCAGCATACCGTGCGGTTTGTCAATCAAGGATTGGACTAACTCTAATTCGGACGAACTGAAACCGACTTGTTCTAAGTGGAACGATTTGCCTCCTTCGTCCAGAAGTCGCAGCACCACCTTTTCTCCTCCCGTGGTCGGTATACTGCTAACTCGAAAACTATATCGGTGATTCTCGTGCGCCAACGAAATCTGACCGTCTTGTGGGCGACGTTGTTCGGTCGTATTCATGTTGGCCATGACCTTGATTCTGGCAATCACCGCTTCTTCAATGTGACTGGGAATGGTCATCACCTGTTGCAGTTCACCGTCCACTCGATAGCGAACTCGCATTTCCGGATTTTCCGGCTCCAAATGAATGTCGCTGGCTTCGGCGTTACTGGCTCCTAGTAAGATGGCTTGCACCAAACGCACCACAGGCGCGTCAATCGGTTCGATTTGCTGGTCCACTTCCGCGTCATCTTCGCCTCGACGCAACTTGTCAAGCTTGACGTCGATAATGGTTTGCCTAGCCATCGAACGTTCGTCAAAGGCGTGGTCCAACATTTTGACGACGCTGGACGGATGTGAAATCACCGATTCCACTTGGTAGCCGGTCAGCAACTCAGCTTCCGCAATCGCCTCGATATCGTCCGGAGAAACCATGGCCAACGTCAACGTACGTTCTTGCACGTTGACCGGAACCACTTGTCGGCTGCGCTGAAACGCTTCGGGCAGCAGCCGAGAAACCTGCACGTTGACGGCTTGCGGTTCGATGTCGCAATAGGGCACATCAAACTGAATAGATAACGCTTCGCCCAACTGATCGGCGGTCAGCAGGCCAAGGTCTAGTAGTCGATCGCCCAGCATCTGTCCGGGGCTTTTGCTGGCTAAGGCAGACGCCAACTGTTCTTCCGTCAGCAAGCCTCGTTGAATTAAAATGTCGCCCAGTTTTCCTGCCACAGTAAGATCCTAACTTCGCTTCCAAAAGCCGATCGTGTTCCGTTTCTTGGCTGTTTCGGCTGAGCGGCGTTCGCCGTGCCGACGATCCAACTGACGACGATCTGTCACTCGGCGATTCTGACGACGGTCGTCACGTGGTCGAGTTCGAACCGCGATGACTCGGTCTGGCGCAAGAAGCGTTTCCACTTTGTCTTGCAGCACGGCGGGATCATACGGAATGAATAGATAGTCATCCGCCCCGGCCAGGAAGACCTGTCGCACCGAATCCAGACTGCTGTTGCTGGATAGAACCATGATTGCCAGGTCAGCGGCAGACATGCGGATGCGAATGTCTGTCACCACTTCCGTAGTATCCGATTCACTGATGTCGCTACCGAGTATCAACAGGCGAGGCTGTTGCTGAGTGATTTCGTCCAGCAGGTGTGTGGCGTTGCGGTTGGACGCGACGTCATACCCCAGCAGCTGCAGGCGGTATTCCGTGATGTTGGTTAACAACGGATCATGGAGACAGATCAGAATTTTCTCAGCACCATCGATCATTGGAATATTCGCTTCGAACTATGCCCACCGGATTTGCCGGCGCGAACCCACTTTGGCTCCTATCGCGCCCATCGACATATAGGTTGTGGCTTACTAGTGCGAATGAATGTCGGGACGATTGCAGCGAATCTGACGTTCAATTGCGGCAAACCACACGCTTCAACCAGTCCGCTTCCAGTCGCTCAGTCAATTGGCGCATGAGTTTTGAAGTTGCGCTTGTTCATAGCCCGACACGTAAGTGAGGGACCAAAGAAACATTCCATTTTCCCTCACTTACGTTTCGGGCTAGGAAATTCCGCCGAGAAAGCGCAAATGCGCAACTTCAAAACTAACGCTGCGGGCTATGAAATATCGCAACTTCGAAAAACGCGGCATTTTGGGCTCTGATCTTACGCCTCGTGGCAACGATTTTTCGCGTTGGTGGACCGGAGCGAACCAATGGCGCTCAGATGCCGAATTGTCGCAGCACAATTTCAAACACGTCTGTTTCGGCGGTCGGTTGCTGCGGAAAGACACCTCGTTGCGAAGCAAGCAAAACGCCTTGTTGTGAATCTAACTTGGCAGGAGCTCCGTGCGAACCTTTGATCAATGTGGCGTCCAGCGGAATTGATTTGGTGGCCATGTCAAAATGCAATTCGACCGGATCGTAACCGGGCTTGCGATGAATGTCGACGGTTCGCGCGTAGGAAGGTGCTAACGCATCGTCCATCCACCAATAATATGCCTGCCAACTGTTTGGCGCAGAAATTACGATGACTTCGCCCGAACGTTCGTGACCCATCCCGTATTTCGCTCGATCATCACCCGCCAGCACTTCGTCCACACTCGGCTGCCCTTGAAACAACTTGGCCACGGCTGCAATGTCGTTGGCATCATTGACAAAGATGTGCGAAAACTGATGGTCCACCAACGCCCACGCTCGGCTTTGGGCATAATCCAGATGTTCCCCGTCATCTCGCACATCAATGGCCAGCATACCGGCGTCTCGAAGTAGCCGGTTGGGATACAGCACATCATTGACGGGGACGATGGTGTATTCCGATACAATCAGCCAAAGCACGTTTTTCAATGCCTGTTGGTAATCAGAAATCAACGTACCCAGAACGTGGTCTAGGTCAGCGCATGCCTGCAGAGCCGCCGGGCTGTCGGGACCGTCTTTTTGCGCGGCATAGTCCAAATGTGGCAAATAGAGGTAAGAAAAACGTGGCTTCTGATTTTGGGCCGCCAGCGCAGCGGATTTGCAAATCCAATCAGTGGCTTTGATGTTGGCCATCGGACCCCAGAAATGTTGTAACGGGAAATGCCCCAGCGTGTCTCGCAGTTCGCCATATAACTCGGTGGGCTTGGTATAACACCACAATGATTCCGAACCGTCTGGATTGTGCACGGGTGCTGGCATACAAACATAGTCGGCGCCACAGCCCTTGCTGAGCATCGGGAACCATGCGGCCGAAGTTAAATTCGGATCGTGTTGATGCAAGACGTCCCAGATCTGCGGGCGTTGGATTTTTTCGTTCCAAGCGGTCCACATTTCCACTTTGTTTTCTTTTCGCCAATAAAAACCGTTGGCAATCACGCCGTGCTGTTGAGCGAGTTGGCCGGTTAGCAAATTCGCTTGGACAGGCCAGGTGACGCACGGAAAGCTGGGAATCAGTGGCGCTGAATCACCTTCCGAGACAAGTTGTTGCAAGTTTGGCATGCGACTCACGTCGGACGCTCGCAGCCCCGGAACCGAAAGTAGTACGACGTGATCGTTCAAGGCCATTCTCCTGCAACCTGAGGCTTAGCGACTAAGTTTTACGGCGTTTTATCCGAACCAGTCCCCACGTTCAACGGGCAATCTGAGCACTTCCAGCTTGTCGGCAGACGAATCCAGCGTTACATTCCAACTCTGTTTTTCGATGCGTCACAGGAGCGAAGTATGAAATTGATCGTCGCCATCATTCAGCCGAGTCGCTTGGAAGCAGTCAAAGCTGCGTTGACGGATGTCGAGGTATTCCGGTTGACGGTCATGGATTGCCAAGGCTTTGGACGACAAAAGGGGCAGACCGATGCGTTTCGCGGACGTGAATTTTCGGTCAACCTGCTTCGCAAAGTGCAGCTGCAAATTGCGGTCAACGAAGAGTTTGTCGAACCGACGATCAACGCCATTATTAAAGGGGGGCGAACGGGCGAACGAGGCGAAATTGGCGATGGCAAAATCTTTGTTCTCCCGCTGGACGATTGTATTCGAATTCGCACTGGAGAACGAGGCAACGAAGCGATCTAACGTTCGTCCGATTCCCGTCCGCCATTCGTCCCTTACGGTCTTCCCCTCCCGGTTCGCTCGACGCAGCAAAGTCAGCTGCGGCTGGATTCACGCATGCGTCACAATTGCCCGAGAATTTGGCTGGTTTGGAGAATCGATCTTGCGATTCGTATGATTCATTCGAGAACTGGAATTTAGTTCTCCAGGGTGGCACGTGTGGCGTGGTAGGAACGGGGTTGGCGGGGTTCTGACGAATGTGCCGGTGGGCGATGTTGTTGATTTGGGCACACTCATTTGGAGAAAGCTGCATTTCAGGAATCTGGCAAAAGTGACGTGTCTTGACCGAAACGGCGCAGAAACCTAGACTTCCGGGTTACGTCCGACCGGTTTTGGCAGCGTTCTTCGGTTCTCGAAGGGTTATCCTGAACGTCAGGCGTCAATCGACGCGTGGTAATTAAACTAACAACTTATTGTTTACCAACACGAAGGTTTTACGGTGAAACGAGCGCTAATCAGTGACGTGCACAGTAATTTGGAAGCATTGCGCGTTGTGCTCGAAGATATTCGTGGACAGGGGATCACCGAAATCTATTGTTTGGGTGATATTATCGGCTACGGCCCGAATCCTCGCGAATGTTTAGACGAGGTGATGAAGTGCAAGGTCTGCATTCTGGGGAATCACGACCAAGCCGCCATGTTCGATCCCGACGGATTCAATCCGGTTGCGTTACGAGCCGTCTATTGGACTCGGGAACAGTTGGAAGAAGGTGGTTCGTCGCTGGACATTAATCGCCGCTGGGATTTCTTGGGCGAATTGCCTCGTTCACGTGACGAAGGAGAAATGGTGTTCGTCCATGGTTCGCCTCGAGAACCAACCAACGAATATGTCTTTCCGGAAGATGTCTACAACCAGCGAAAAATGCAGGTCTTGTTCGACCGACTGCAGCTGTACTGTTTTCAAGGACACACGCACATTCCCGGCGTTTTCACGGCCGGCGGCGAATTCATCAGCCCGGATGAATGTAATTATGAATATCGCTTGACGGGCGACAAAGTGATGGTCAACGTTGGCAGCGTGGGACAACCTCGTGATGGTGATCCTCGTGCGTGTTATACCATACTCACTGACGAGTCGGTGGCGTTTCGCCGGCTTGAGTATCCGTTAGACGAAACGATCTCCAAGATCTACAGTCAAAAGGATTTGGACAACATGTTGGGAGACCGACTGCGCGAAGGTCGTTAAGATTCTTGGCGTTTGGTACGAAACGCGTCTCGGCAAAACCTCTGAAGCAACGTTCCGCAAACGTTGGCTTTTTTCAAAATGAATTTGGCGATCATCAGTGACGTTCACGGGAACCTAGAAGCTCTTCATGCGGTTCTGGCTGATGCTGCGGATCAAGGGATTGAACAAATCTACTGTCTGGGCGATATCGTCGGATACGGACCTGATCCCGGACGCTGCTTGGATGTGGTCATGGACTTGGATGTGGCGATCTTGGGAAATCATGACCAAGGCGTGCTCTTCCCGCCCGAAGGATTTAGCAGCGGTGCGGAACGAGCCATCTTTTGGACACGAGATCGGTTGAATTCGGATGCCGATGAAACTCGTCGAATCGCACGCTGGAACTTTCTTTGCGGGTTGCCTCGGCAAGTGCATGTCGATCACCTCTACACGTTTGTCCATGGTTCGGCTCGGAATCCACTGACCGAATATGTCTTTCCGGAAGACATTCACAATCCCGGAAAATTGGACCGAATCTTTGGTTTGATCCAGCAATATTGCTTCCAAGGGCATACTCATGTCCCTGGAATTTTTACGGAAGCGGGAAATTTTGGCCGACCATCCGATTTTGGTTACGAATACACCTTGGGCCGAGAAAAACTGATGATCAATGTCGGCAGCGTCGGGCAACCTCGGGATGGAGACCACGACGCGTCGTACGTCGTTTTGAAGGAGGGGCGAGTTCGTTTTCGGCGAGTCCCCTATCCGTATCAGCAGACGATGGAGAAAATCTTTGCCATCCCAGAACTCGATCGGTTTCTTGGCGAACGCCTGGCGGAAGGGCGATAGTTGCTGTGCCGAAAACGAGTTCAAGTGCGTAATGGAACGATAAATCGTGGGCTCGACCGTCCGCGAATAAAGGAAAAGAATCGTGGAAAAACGTGAACCCACCTTTGGACAGCGCTACTTGTCCGTCCTGATCCTCACCATGTTGATTTGGTGGATTACAGGCCGAGTGGCACAACGATTTGCGCCAGAGCCGGAACCCGACCAAGTTGCCGAAGTCGAGGACCAGAACGACGAAGGTGATACCGAATCCGACGACGCGCAAGCGGAAGTCACAGAAGCAGACGAACCGTCTGAATCAGCTGTGGCCTCCACCAAAGACATCCCGCAACAGCGAATCACCATTGGTTCGTTAGATCCCACCAGTCCGTACCGCATGTTGGTGACCTTTAACAATGCTGGCGCCGCAGTAGAACGAATCGAACTAAGCGATCCACGCTACCACGATCTGGAATGGAACGCCGGCTACCTCGGTAGCCTGGGCCTCGCCGATTCCGAAGATGGCGGCGTTGCCATCAACGTTGTCGGACCAGGTACGGCAGCGGCGCTGGCCACCAGCCAAGAGAATTCGTCCGTTGGATTGCAAGTCGGTGATGCGCTGATTCGCATCAACAAGGAATCTGTCAGCAATGTGGCTGAATATGACAAGGTGTTGTCACAAACCGATCCCGGTGACGAAGTGACGTTGACGGTTCGCCGCGAAGGAAAGGAAAGAACGTTTACAACCACGCTACAGCATAAGCCGCTGGAAGTACTGCGTCCCGAACACGGGGCAAAGGAAGGCGAGCATCAACATCCGTTGTCTTATTTGTTAACGGCCGCACAGATCAATTCCAAGTCGATTCGTTACGGCGATGAAGAAATCAAACGCTTGCCTTCGCTGCTGAACGAAAACTGGGAAGTGCACTCAGTTGCCGGTGACAATGCGACGGTTGAATTCAAGTTTACGTTAGGAACCGCCGACTTGAAAAAGGCCAAGATCGATGGCGCGTTGGAAATCATTAAACGCTATCGACTGGTCAAAACATCTGATTCGGTCGCAAAAGATGGACAGAACAAAGATGCTCCAGCGGCCGATGCGTATCACTTGGAATTCGAAATCGAAGTCAAGAATCTGCATACGGAACGCGTCGAATTCGCGTACGCCCTGAACGGCCCAACCGGGTTGCCGTTGGAGGGTTGGTGGTATGCCCACAAAGTTCACCCCAGCAAAATGTTTGCCGGTGCCGGAGTTCGAGACGTGGTGTGTCGCGAATTTGGCGGCAAGCACTTGCTGGTCACCAATCCGGCGGTCACTTCCAAAGCCAAGAAATCGCCGGAAAATCCGGAAACCGTTGTCTTCGACGGCGAACGTCCTCAGTTGCAATATGTCGCCGTTGACGCTCAGTATTTTGTTTCTGGACTGGTTGCCGACGTTGATCCGCAGGCACCGGCCGATCCGGAAATCGCTTCCGAATATACATTCGCCTCCCTGTCTGTCAGTCCGGTTGCCGAAATCGATGCCGAACGAGCCAACAAGACCGATATCACTTTCCAACTAAAAAGCCCCGTACACGACATTCAGCCCAACGAATCGTACAAACAGAAATTCTTGATCTTTGCCGGCCCCAAGTACCCGGAAATCTTAGAGCATTACGGTCTGGGCGAATCGATTTCCTACGGCTGGTTCCCAATGGTGGCTAAACCGCTGCAATGGGTTCTGCATTCGTTCTACAAAGGTTTCTCGGCCATTGGATTGCCGTCCTACGGATTGGCGATCATTCTGCTGACCGTTTTAGTTCGAGGATGTATGTATCCGATTGGTCGCCAGCAAGCTCGCAATGCACAAAAAATGCAATCGCTGGCACCCGAAATGAAGCGGATCAACGAACTCTATAAAAACGATATGGAGAAACGAGCGGCCGCGCAGCGAGAACTGTTTCAAAAGAACAATTACAATCCAGCCATCGGTTGCTTGCCCGTTTTCTTGCAAATGCCGATCTTCATTGGGCTCTATCGAGCACTCAGTACTGACATCTTGTTACGAGATGCACCGTTGATTCCTGGTCTCAGCTGGTGTTCCAACTTGGCGGGGCCAGACCAATTTTGGTTTTGGGAGCCATATATTCCTGCCTTCTTGGCCGCCAAGACCGGATTCTTAGGACCGTATCTAAACGTCTTGCCGCTCATTTCCGTGGCCTTGATGATTGTGCAGCAAAAAATGTTCACTCCGCCTCCCACGGATGAACAACAAGAAATGACCATGAAGATGATGAAGTACATGATGGTCTTCATTGGCTTTATGTTCTTCAAAGTTCCGTCCGGTTTATGTCTGTATTTCATCACGTCCAGCTTGTGGGGCGTTGCCGAACGAAAGCTGCTGCCCAAGCCCACAACACAAGCGGCCAAGCAAGAGCAAGTCGAAGAAGCCAAACGCAAGGAAGTGGTCGAACAAAGAGAAGCTCGGAAGCAAAGCCGCAAGAAGAACCGCAAGAAGTCGAAGTAGCCTAGCCGCGAAAGTTCGGTTCCAACGATGTATGCGACGGACGACACGATCGTGGCCATTGCTTCCCCGCCGGGCGGTGCGGCGCGAGGCATTGTTCGGTTGAGTGGACCGCAAAGTCTGTCGCTGGTGGAATCATTATTCGTCGAATCGGCTTCTTTGCACGAACTTTGTCGGAATACGCCCCGTTCACTGTCGGTTCGCTTGCGAGTATCAAACCTATTGGAAAACGTCCCGGCGTCCGTGAACGTCTGGCCCAACTACCGCAGCTACACTCGGCAACCCACCGTCGAAATTCATACGTTTGGCTGTTCGCCCTTATTGGACGCACTAGTGAAATCGCTGTGCGCCGCTGGTGCTCGATTGGCACAACCCGGCGAATTCACACTTCGTTCTTTCCTGGCTGGCCGGATCGATTTGCCGCAAGCGGAAGCGGTCTTGGGGGTGATTGACGCAGCGTCTCAGCGGCAACTGGATGTGGGCCTGCAACAGCTGGCGGGCGGGCTATCGAAGCCGCTGGCCGAACTGCGAGACCGATTGCTGAATACGTGTGCCGACCTGGAAGCCGGCTTGGATTTTGTTGACGAAGACATTCAATTTATCTCCGACGCCCAACTGCAAGAACAGCTGGACAACGCATTGCGTTTCGTGCAAGACGTCTTGCAGCAGATGCAGCATCGCACCACGGCGGAAGTCGATTTCCGAGTGATCTTGCGAGGCCGACCGAATGCGGGCAAGAGTTCGTTATGGAATCGGTTCGCTCGGAACGAACAAGCTTTGGTTTCGGACGTCCCCGGGACCACTCGAGACTACCTGACCGCGCGAATTCGCCTGCACGACGTCGACTGCCAGTGGATTGACACGGCAGGCAGCAATTTGACTCCGCTGCACGCCATCGACGCGTCGGCCACGGAACGGACTTCGGCCGTCAGTCAGTCGGCGGACATCACCGTACTTTGTATTGCGGCCGACTTAGGCATCTCTGACTGGGAACGTCAGCAACTTCAGCAGCTAGATCCTAAGCGAACCATCGTTGCCATCACCAAGGCAGATTTAGTCGATTCGACTATGGCCATTCACGAAGAAATCGTCGCGGCCGACTGGATGTCCAGCGTGGTACCGGTTTCCTGTGTTCGCTCTGGCGGCGTGACGGAATTGGAACAATTGTTAGCGCCGCTGATAAAATCGCTGGGAGACGCCGAGATCAGCGTGGTGGGCGCGACATCGGTACGTTGTCACGAAAGTTTGCGCTGTGCGGCGGAATCTTTGGAAGCCGCGCAAACGATCGTTCAAAACAACTTGGGCCATGAACTGGTGGCGGCCGAACTGCGCATCGCCTTGGACGAACTGGGGAAGGTCGTCGGTGCGATTTACACCGACGACGTTTTGGATCGAGTCTTCAGTCGGTTCTGTATTGGCAAATAGACGCCGTTATCTTCGCATCGGCAGCCGCTACGCTTCTTCGTCGATTACGGGGTTGGTCAATTCGCCAATCCCTTGAATGCTGACCGTGACGGTGTCGCCGTGTTTCAGGAAGACCGGCGGAGTTCGCGCAAAACCGACTCCGTGCGGCGTTCCTGTCAGAATGACCGTGCCCGGTAGCAGGAGCGTGCTGCCGCTTAAGAATTCAATAAGCGTAGGAACGTCAAAAATCATGTCGCTGGTATTCCAGTCTTGCATGACTTGTCCGTTCAACGTTGTCTTGATGCTCAGCTGATTCGGATCTGCAATTTCATCCTTGGTCACCAAGTGCGGCCCCAGCGGGCAGAACGTAGCAAACGTTTTTCCTCGACACCACTGCCCTCCCCCGCCGTTGCGCTGCCAGTCTCGAGCACTCACGTCGTTGGCGCAGGTGTATCCCAGAACGTAATCCAACGCTTGTTCTCTTGAAACATTTAGACACGGCTTGCCAATGACCACAGCCAATTCACATTCGTAATCAACTTTATCGCTGGCCAACTTCTTGGGCAGCCGAATTGGTTGATGGGGATGCTGTAGCGTGCCGATATTCTTCATGAACAGTACGGGGTTTTCCGGAATCGCTTGATTGCCTTCTTCGGCATGTTTGCGATAGT
>JAGQOZ010000528.1 GCA_020426955.1 Planctomycetales bacterium | reverse complement strand
AGATGTTGGAGGACGCGGTTCTGTTCTTACAAGGGTTTATTGGGTTTGAAGACCGGCCAAATCTAGTTCGCGAACAAGCGTTGGCCTATCAGTACTTGGGAAAGGTACAGGCGTTACTCGGCGAACAAACCGATGCGATTGCTAGTTTAAAACTAGCGATAGACCGGCAAGAAACAATCGTCGAACTCTCGCCTCGCGAGTTCGATTCCATACAGAATCTGGGATTGAGTTGGCACGAACTGGGACGCAATCAAATCTTCTCCAATCCGATCGAGGCAGAAAAGGCACTTCTCCGTAGCGTCGAATTAATAAAGTCGCTTGAAGGAAAGCTGAATGGATTTGAGTTGTCGTTGGCAGAAACATGTAACCAATTAGGCACACTATATTCGAACACGAGCCGTCCTGAGCAAGCAGCAGAAATGTATCGCAAGTCCATTCAAATACGTGAGACGTTTTTGAAATCCGCATCTGAGCCGCAAGACAAAGACTTTTTTCGTCGGCAACTTGCACAGGCGCACCACAATCTTGGAAGTCTTTTACTGGTTCGCTCTAACCTTTCGGCCGCGGAAACGGAGATTCGAAAAGCCGACGATCTGTTAAGTGCTGAACCGGAAGATTCAGTCATGCGGCGATCGTTTCGGAACAGTCGATTTGAAGTCTGCAATAGTTTGGCAACTCTTTTGTTTGACAAAGGCCAGTTAAACGATGCGGTCACCCAATACGAAAGAGCATTGGCGATCGCGAAAGAAAGGGCGAGTCTGTATCCAAACATCGCCGAATACAAAGACAGCATCGCGCGCAGCCACCACAATTTGGCCAACGTCTATATGACGATGCAGCGGAAGTCTGACACCCTGAAGGAATTCCAAGCAGCGACAGACATTCGTCGTCCGTTGGCTCAGTCTCATTCTGACGATGCGTATCAGCAAACCGTCTTCGCGGAAACGTGCGCCGGACTCGCTCACGCGTTAAGCTGGAACGGCAAGTTGGACGAAGCGAACTCTTCCTTTCGCGAGGCGATGGATGCATTAGAGGGACTTGTCAACAAACACCCCAACATGACGCGCTACATTGCTTCGCTAAATTCGACGGAAATCAATTATGGCCTGATGTTGGCGTCCATCGGTGATGTAACGGAATCACTTGCTGCACATCAACGTGTTATAGATCGAGCCAAGGCGGCACTGCAAAAGGACTCGGGAAACTCGACCATGCGGTTGACTCTGTTTAATGCGCACGGAGCACGTGCCAATACATTGATTTCGCAACAGCGATTCAAAGAAGCGATTGTAAATTGCGATGGAGTCGTTGATTCCGCAAGTGAAAACGAGCGTGAATTCTGTATTGCGTGGCGACTCCCGACATTGGCTCGCGTTGACGATCACCGAGCATTTCAAGACGTGATTCAGCTGGCAGAATCTGGCGAAAAGAGCGCGGAAGTCTACTACAATCTTTCCTGCGCCTGTGCCATCGCAATTCAAACGATGAAAAACAGAACTCTAGACGACACCGCGAAATCTGATTTGGAAAGCAAGTACCGAACCAAAGCGTTTGAAATGCTCGAAAACACAATCAGTCAAGGATTCTTCACAAACCCGGACAGCAAAGAGTTTCTCGACAACGATTCGGACTTCGATGAACTCCGCAAGGATGCTCGCTGGCAAGAATTCGAACAACGAATCTCGCACGCGATCGAAAATAGTAATCCGGCGCCGCGACCCTAGTTCGACGAACGGAATCGCTTCCAAACGTGGGCTCGTCTGGAATCTCACGAAAACAGAATTCTGCATTTTCTGTTTGACACAATTCTCTGGCATTTGCGCCGCTCTTTCAGGACGAAATAACGTCAAATCTCCTGGTTTGCTATCGGTATCGACGAAATCTGAGAAATCTTAACAAGTCCAAAAATCGTCTGCCCTGCGATTCACCATTCCTTCGCTTCCCTAGGTAAACCAACCTCACATAGGTTTTCTCCCCGACAATAAAAACCGAAAACTCCAATCAGAGAGTGATGAAATGACGGATTCTCCATTTTTCAAACGCCGAAAACGAATGCATAAGAAGCACAATTCTCCAAATGTTAGGTGTCATGGTTTGGAGCGATTAGAAGAACGAGAACTCCTGACAGTAGCACCCATCACACTAGCTCATCCATCGTTTTACGGTACCTCGTCCAACGGAATTAGCAGCGACCTTTCGATGAGTGCGGATGGACAGTTGGTTGTCTTCGAAAGCACGGCTGATGATTTAGTGCCCAACGACTTCAATGGCCAATCAGATGTCTTTCTTTTCAATCGCAGTACGGGTGAAGTCTCGCTCGTCAGTGTGAATTACCAAGGGACTGCGAGTGGCTCCAACTCGAATCTTTCCTTTCAATCGTCACAAAGCCCCATGATTAGTGACGACGGAAGATTTGTCGTGTTCGTCAGCGGCGCAACGGATTTGGTCGACGGTTTTGTTCCCGGATTTGGTAGCATATCGAATATCTATCTACGCGACCTTCAAACACAAACCACCGTGCTTGTCAGTGAGAGTCGCGATGCCGAAAATCAAGGCGCGGCTGGGCCTTCGGTAGAACCTCGCATCAGCAACGATGGCAGCACGGTTTTGTTTCGTAGCAATGCGCCAGACCTCTTGGTCGGGATCAATGGCGGCAACAACCACTTGTACGCCTGGGATCGCGAAACCGAAGAAATCGATCTGATTACCATCAATAGGGACAACGACGGTCTGGCCAACAGCACGATGGCAACGTCAAGTCGAGAAGTGTCGCTTAGTGGTACCGGACGATTCGTTGCTTTCCGTAGCAATGCAACCAATCTAGTCGACTTGGACGACAATGGCATCGATCAGATTTATTTGCGAGACCGAGAACTGCAAACGACAACCATGGTCACCATCGATTTTTTCGGTGGGATTGGAGGCAATGGTCATTCGTTCGTTTCGCATCAAGCAATCTCGGATGACGGACGTTACGTTGTGTTTTATGGAGGTGATCGGAATCTTGTTGACGCACCGTTGTTTGGCGCCGCTGCCTTCGTTCGCGACATGCAAGAAGGTGTCACATCGTTTGTCAGCGTGCATGAGGACGGAATTCAAGGTCGACACGGATTCGCACCGGTTATCACTCCAGACGGAAGGCGTGTCGCATTCACTAGTCTTTCCGATGATCTCGTGACAGAAGACGCGAATGCTCGAAGTGACGTTTTTGTTCGTGACTTGACAACGAATGAAACTATTCTGGTTAGTGTCAACGCCGCAGGAACCGGCAGTGGCGCAGAGCCGGGTTTCATTTTTAATCATGCGATTCCACCGGCGATTTCCCCCAACGGAAGATACGTTGCCTTCCAAAGTACCGCGACAAATCTTGTTGCAGGGCTTACCGATCAGGAATCGACGATCGATGTTTTCCTTCGCGATTTGGAAACGAACACGACCCGCGGCGCAAGCGTTTCGCTGGCTGGCACCGGCCTTGGCAACAACGCTTCGTATTCTGGCAGCGATGCCAATACGAGCCTTGGTGTCGGAGTTAGCGATGATGGCCGATATGTTGCGTTTGAGAGCTTAGCTTCGAACCTTGTTAATGATGACAAAAATTTGCGTTACGATGTCTTCGTCCGCGATATGCAAAACAATATCACCGAATTAGCGTCCAAGCTGAATCCCGAATTCCCAGAACAACGACTTGGCAATTCGGGTGGAGCGTTGCGTTCAGTCAGTGGCGATGGTCGTTATATAGCGTATACAGCCAACCAAAACGAAGTGCTGCTAGGGTCAGACATCACACCCGATGAGCCGATTCCGTTTCCTCAATTGGGAGCCTACGTGTTTGATCGTGAAACGCAGACAACGATCCTGGGTAGCACGGGGATGGGCGACGCACCAAATTGTCTGCACGGCACGAATCCGATTCTAAGCGAAAACGGAAGGTTCCTTGCATTCGCCAGCAATTGTTCCTTAGATCCGAATTTCCCTGCCGTTCCCGGTCCGACACCAACGGATGTTTTCGTTCGCGATTTGTGGTTGGGTGCCACCGAGCAAATCAGTTTGCACTATGACCGAACGCAGGTCAGTAACGGATATTCTGGAACAGCCATTGACGGATATTCCGAATTCATGAAAATGAGTTCCGACGGGCGTTACATCGCCTTCTTGAGTAATTCCACAGATCTCGTAGAAGGAGCAACCATTTCCGGTGGTACAAACTTTTTCATACACGACAGACAAGATAATATTACGCGACTAATCAATCGGTCGATCGATGGCTCTCAAAACATCAGCGGAGTT
>JAGQOZ010000527.1 GCA_020426955.1 Planctomycetales bacterium | reverse complement strand
TAAAACCGTCGCAAGCGATCCAACACCGCCAACGCACCACCCCACTGCATGGCCGATCTGGCTGCCAGCAGCGCCAAGCTTCCCACGCTGGTGCCTGCTTGAGACACAAACCATTCCACCAAAGTGCCTTGACGAAAACCTTGGTCCGGCAAAATATCATCCAATTCAGCACAACCGCTGGAAAAACTCCTGCGCGAAGTCACCGCTGTCGATTCCCAACGACGCAGCTGCTGCCGCAAAACAACTAAGTCAGGATTGCTATCAGGAAGTGGATCGAATTCGCGATTCATTTGCAAATTATAAAAATCAAATTTTGACACCGTAAAGACTCTTTGCTGTCGACACCGACACTGTACAACCGTATCCTTTCGTGTCAACAGAACTTTGTTCGGCAAAAAGGGAAAAAGACGTAAAGCATTTTGAGGCAAGACTACAGAACGTTTGAACAGGTAATATTTTTCAACTTGTTCACCTGTACAGATCCCCAGAATCGATCAGAAGAAGCCGGCCCATTCCCCTCTGTCGAGGCAACTCCTGGACCAGACATCACGTAGCAGCATCAACAGAGGGGGATAGGCAGGGCTTCTGGACGACCCCAAAAACAAAAATTCTTCCAATTTTGCCATAACAGCGCGCGCCCGGTTCTGAATCAGCGTTGAAAGGTCATCTCATCCACAAAACCTTTCAAAAACGTAGGAGCCGAAGCATGTTCTTCCGCAAAAAAAACGCTCGAATTCGAACCAGCCGCACTACTCGTTTGGGTGGTGAATCCTTGGAAAACCGCGAATTAAAGACCACCGCCATGGATCTGGGCATCGATTTCGGCCCCGAGCCTACTGCCGCTGTTTTCGTCAAATTCGAAGGCGTCGATGGCGAAAGCCAAGACCAGGATCATGGCAAATGGGTCGACGTGCTGAGCGTTGACACGGCAACCACTCGAGCCGGCTTTATCAAGTTCGACGGTATCGACGGTGAAAGTCAGGACCGAGGTCACGACAAATGGTGTGACGTGCTGGACATTTCTGCTGGCACCCCAGAATCGCCCATGATTCGCCCATCATAGCGATCTACCAGCATCGCCACCGGAAACGCAACTCGGCAAACTCGCAGCCAACCACTGCCAAGGTTTGCCGAAGTCGTTTCTGATTTTTCATCCTTCCCATCGCACACAAGTTGACATATTGAAATGAATTCGATGAACCAGCAACAGATGAAGACCATTTTGGAACAAACGGCAGACGATTGCGTGTCCCAGCGTCGTTGGGTAGATGCACTTCGATCTTTGGACCGAATCGTCGCCATCGGTATGGCTGACGCGATCATCTGGCAGAAGATGGGAAGTGCGTTGCTGCAAGTCCAAGAATACGCGCAAGCCAAAGAAGCGTTGGCAAATGCATTGGAACTGGACCACACAAACGCCACGACTCATCATCTACTGGCCAAAGCACAATTTACTCTGGGCGAAGCAGACGAAGCGGTGGCCCACTTGCTGCAAGCACATTCTCTGAACTCGTCCGCCATCGAATCATTGCAATCGGCCGCCCATATCATTGCCAACGCGCCGTCCGCCACGAATCAGGACGTCCTAGAAATACGCCGCGAATTCGCCAAACGATTGCCTTCGAATCGGCCCCAATCACAAGACTCAAAGCAACTCGGCGACGCCAAGCCCATTCGAATCGCATTTCTTTCGGCTCATTTTCGCTTGCGAAACTACATGAAGCCGGTTTGGGGACTCCTGAACCATTTGGATCGAACTCGGTTCCAAGTCGTCTTACTAGACGATGGCCAAGGAGAATCCGAATTTATCGGCTACCGTACAAACGCCTGCGACCAGATCCATTCTGTGCGAAATCAGAGTGACACACAGTTGGCACAAATACTGGAAGACCTACAAATAGATGTCTTGGTCGATCTTAGCGGCTACAGCTATCCGCAACGCCTGACGTTGTTCCAAAAACCGCTGGCTCCCGTAACCGTTGGCTGGTTCAATGCGTTCGCCACATCCGGCCTGCCTGGTTTTGACTACATCCTGGGAGATTCGCACGTGATTCCGCAGGAAGAAGAAGCGTATTACAGCGAACGCGTGATTCGTTTAGAAAGCAGCTACCTGACGTTTCAAGTCGACTATCCCGTTCCTCCCGTCGCGGTCAGTCCGTGTTTGCAGAGTCAGCGTTTTACTTTTGGCAGCTTGGTTTCTCAATACAAAATCACATCCGTAGTGCTGGACGCATGGTCACAGATTCTGCAGCAGGCTCCCAATACAGAACTAATCATTGCCAATGGAGATATGAAATCGCCACACAACCAAGCTTACCTGCGACAGCAATTTGCCGATCGGTCGGTCGATGCAGATCGCATTCGCTTCTTGCCTCCTGCGGACCACGATACGTTTCTGAAGTACTACGACCTGATTGATTTAGCGCTGGACGCTTTTCCCTATAACGGCGGCACAACTACCATGGAAGCGCTTTGGCAAGGTGTTCCTGTTTTGACCAAAAACGGCGACCGCTGGGCGGCCAGAACAAGTCAAACCCTATTGCACCAATGTCATTTGAGTAACTTCGTGGCGAATTCAGTAGACGATTACGTTCGCCTGGCTGTCCATTGGAGCCAACCGTCACGTTGGAATGCATTGGCTGAACTGCGAGCCCAAATGCGAACCAAACTGTCCGCCAGTTCGGTCTGTGACTGCGAGGAAATGGCCAAGCAATTCGGCCAACGTATCGGTTCGCTTCTTGAGTAGCACGCCAGCCAACGCAAAACCACCCAGCGGTATCTTGCTTGGCAGGTTGTCTTTCAACGCCAGCGTTATACTCGTGGTTGTTGGCAAAAATTCTTTGCAGCGAACCCCCGAATCGCGAGCTATACGGCCAATCGATCGCTAAGACTGAGACACCGGCTTCGCACGCAGTTCGCGTCGTTCCAACGTTCGGCACGAATCAAACCATCTTGTGGCAGGCAGCAACAGCAGTAGTAAGATCAGTATCAACGAAAATGGTAACAGCGGCAGTGCCACCATTGCCAACTGCCCGATCGCCATGGCGCCCCAAATCGCCGCCAGGAAAACCGCCGATTGACGCGTCTCTAACAACCTGAGCGGCAACAGCAAGACCACAAGATCATAAAAGTAAAGATGCGGACTCAGCAATATCGTGGCCACCGCGACAGCCATTACGCATTGATGTGGCGATGCGCCAATTGGCGGCTTTCGAGCGATCCACATCGCTGCCAAGATTCCCCCTATCAACCCATACGTCTGCAGCGACTGTGATTCGCTGGAAAAGCCATGAAGCAAGCCCCAGAGGTTTGCTGACCAAGTGATTTCATAACCGGAACTAGCTTGGTACGCGGTGGCTTGACCGACGATGCGAAGATAGTCGAACCATAAGTTGGCTGGCACCAACAATCCGGTGATCGCTAGAATCGCTGCGATAGATACAGCCGTTCCCGCAATGAATCGCCACTCTTTACGAACCAACAAAACCACGGGCAACAGAAAAAACAACGTAGGCTTCACAACTAACAGCCCGAAGATAATGCCCGACCAGAATTTGCGGTCGGCGGTCCAGCTGCGCCAGGCAATCGCCAGCAACAACAAGAACAACGTGCCTTTCTGCCCCATCGTCCAACCTCGCAGCACGGCTGGAAACAGCACGGCCGCAGTCCAGAACCAGACGGCGTGCGAACGCCTGGGCGTTGTCGGCGACGATTCAATGATCCAAATTGCCAACGGGTAGCTGACAAATAGCAAGGCAAACCACACATACGTTGCTACTCGATACGGCAACCAAGCCAAGCATTTGGCAAACAGATAGTGAGGCGGAGGATAGACAGGTGGAAAGTACTGTTCGTCTGGCCAAGCGAACCCCGTGACCGCCGTATCATGCTGCCAACGTTGAAAGGTCGGCTGATCGTACAACTTGGCGGCGTCCGCGGACGATAGAATTCGAGCTCCAATCCATTCTTGCAAGTAATCCGCGCCGAACACATCGGTTCGTTCATCGGACCATTGCAAATTGGGATTCGCAACCACAATGGCGCCCGTCACCAACGCCCAAACGCCCAGCATCAGCATCCAGCCCATGCGATTCGACGCCTTGGATTCCAACGCCGGCGTCTTCAACGTCATCACGCCTTTGCTCATTCCGCAACCTGACTTTTCACCAAACATGCCACAAGAGACTCTTCGATAAGCATAGGTCGCCGCTGCATCACACCTTCGCGCAGGTATCGCATGTTCACCGCAACGAACTTCGTTACAATCACTACACGTCGGACGAAACCAACTTGGTGGCGTGCGATAGGTCGACGTTTC
>JAGQOZ010000526.1 GCA_020426955.1 Planctomycetales bacterium | reverse complement strand
CTTGCGAGTCATTTCGTGGAACAGTTTTGTTAGTTGTTGGGTGACAGGACCTGGCTTGCCGTCGCCGATCACGCGCGAATCAATTTTCACAACTGGAATCACTTCAGCCGCACTGCCCGTCAGGAAACATTCGTCCGCAATATAAACGTCATGCCGCGTCATCGGCATTTGTTCGACAGTGATACCGGCTTCTTCCGCCAAATCAATCACGGCTTGACGAGTAATCCCTTCCAGAATCCCGGCATCCAACGGCGGCGTACGCAACCGGCCTTCGGTCACAATGAAGATATTGTCTCCTGTACATTCCGCCACTTCGCCTTTGTGGTTCAGCATCATGGCTTCCACGCAGTTGGCTTGTAAGCCTTCGACTTTGGCCATGATATTGTTCAGATAATTCAGCGACTTGATCCTGGGACTCAGCGCGGCCGGATGATTTCGAATGGTACTAGCCGTAATGATCTCGAGCCCGTTTTGGTAGAATTCGTCTGGATACAGCGAAATGTGATCCGTGATGATGATAACTTGCGGATTGCTAGTTCGATTCGGATCCAAGCCCAAACTGCCGGAACCTCGAGTGACCACCAAGCGAATATAACCGTCCTTGATGCCGTTAATCTGCAGCGTATCGTTCACGGCTTTGGCCATTTCGTCCTGGCTGATGGGAATGTTCAAACAGATCGCTCGCGCCGATTTCCAGAGCCGATCCAGATGTTCGTTTAAGCGAAACACTTTGCCGCTGTAGCTGCGCATGCCTTCAAAGACACCGTCACCATAAAGCAGTCCATGATCATAGACGCTGATCTTGGCGTCGTCTTTGTCGAACAACTGACCGTTGATGTAGACCTTCAGTGACATAATGGTGGTTCTTTGCTAACCGAGCAGGAGGAAAATGCTAAATCGTTTTGACACAACCTTCCACCAATTGGACCGTACGATGAGCTCGTTTGGCGATCAACTGGTCATGCGTCACCATGATAATAGTGAGCTGATGATCCTTGTTCAAGGATGTCAGCAGATGCATGATTTGCTCGCCCGTTTCGTGGTCCAAATTGCCGGTTGGTTCGTCCGCTAGTAGAAGCCGAGGATTGGTCATGAGCGCGCGAGCAATCGCGACGCGTTGCATTTCACCACCGGAAAGTTCTTTCGGCCGGTGGCGCAAGCGGTGCGAAAGGCCTACGGTTTCCAGTAGCTGCATTGCTCGAGCCCGCAGCGCACGTCGATGCTTCCAATAGCCCCAAACGCCGTTGCGAATCATCTGAGGAAGAACGACATTCTCCAGCGTCGAAAGTTCGGGCAACAAATGATAAAACTGAAAAATCATGCCGAACTGCTGGTTGCGTAGTGCGTCTCGTTTGGCCGGATGGATATTGTCGATGCGGCAATCGCGAAAATAGATTTCGCCCGCATCGGGCACATCCAACGTTCCCAATAAATGCAACAACGTGCTTTTGCCGGACCCGCTTTGTCCTACAATGGCGGTGAATTCGCCTTCTTGGCAAGAAAAGTCGACGCCTTTCAAAACCGGCACCACCACATTGCCCTTGCGATACGCTTTTTTGAGACCTGTGGCGCGAATGGCAACCGATGTTGACGCGGATGTTGTTTGCGAACCATCAGTCGCATTACTGACCGGCACGTCAAAGTGAGGCCCGCGAAGCGAATGGGCTCCACTGGCCAAACCAGTGCTCTGTGACTTTGGCGATACAGCATTATTCATAGCGAAGTGCCTCCACGGGATGCATCCGAGCGGCTCGTAAAGCCGGCAACACACTGGCCATTACGGCAATCAGCATCGCACCCAGAACAATCCAACCGATGGTCCAAGGTTCAATGATGGTAGGAATCTGTTGAAAGTAATAAATCGTAGGATCAAAGACCTCCCGGCCCGTAAACGATTCCAGGAGTGACGCAATACTATTGATGTTGACCACAAACAACAGGCCCAACACCATGCCCACTCCGGATCCGACACACCCCAATGACAAGCCGTATCCCAAAAAGATGGACATGACACCTTTCTTAGAGGCCCCCAACGATTTGAGGATGCCAATGTCCTTCGTTTTTTCCACCACAATCATGAAGAACGTGGCCAGAATGCCAAAGCCGGCCACGGCAATAATCATGAACAACAGGATGTTCAAAATGGTGGTTTCCATTTGAACGGCAGCCAGCAGCGGTCCCTGCATTTCCTTCCACGTTTGAATTCGATAGGGAAACAATTCGGCCGGATAGTGCTGGCGTAGTTTTTGACACGCCAACTCCAGATTGGCCCCTTCGGCCAGTTTCAGTTGGATCGAACTAACAGCACCTTCGCCGGTCGCAGGATCAATCATGTTGCGTAATTCTTGCAGTCGGCGAATCGGCACAAACGCAAAACCCGAATCGTATTCGCTCATTTTGCTTTCATAGAAATCGACGACCGTGAAATCTGCGAAGGCAATTTCCGGCTTCTTCCCAGCCGTCGGAAATCCGACCTTCACGTCATCGCCGGGCCGACACAGAAAGAAATCAGCAACTTCGCCTTCCGGAGTGCGATGTCGAATGTTGGAAATGCTGATTCCCAGTATGATCCCCGTCCACTCCTCTTTTGCCGGATCAAAAACGTGCTGCGGCGCATCATCCAGTTGAGCAAACGGATCGTCGGGAGCGTTAATATCATCCAAAGAAAGACCGCCTTCCATGGCCAAGTCCAAGTCAAAATCTTCACCCGCCAAAAGTTCATTGGCGCGATCCTGGTCAGCTACATTGCGGTCTGTTTCGCTGGGAACGATTGCTGTTTGTACTTCGGCCAATTCCTCTTGGACCAACGTATCGTTCAACGCCGCATCGGTGGTTTGCAACTCCATTTGCTTGCGTTGTTCTTCTTGATACCGTTCGGCGGCAACTCGCATTCTTCGATATTGCCTTCCAGCGTCGCGCAAGCGTTTGTCGTAGCCGCCTTCGCGCAACATGAAACTCAAATGTTTTCGATTCTGTGGATGTAGCAGATACTGACTAAATTCACTGACACTGGCGTACGTTTGATCATCAATGCCAATCAGATTGACTTGTTTGGTAATCCATTGGCCTCGTACCTGAAACGTCAGCATAGACGGGATGTGGACCGTGGTGGTCAGGCCTTCCAAGTCGTCACCCAGAATGTCGCGAATGTTGTTTTCCAACGACGTGACATCTTCAATGCCATTGGAACCGTGAGATTCCACCACGATATCCGAAAGGATGCCATGCAACCGCTTGTACATCTCTTCCTGAAAACCAGACATCACGCTATTGACCACAATCATAGTGGCCACGCCCAAGGTCACACTAATAATGGACGCCAACGCGATATAGCGAGAACGCAAATAGCGAGAACAGAGCAGAAGTTTGAACATAGGCCAATCCTTTGGCGTTATGGGGCGAGTGCGAATCCGTCCGCACTGATTTCTTGACCGTAGAGTCAAGCCGCTGGCCTGCTCTACGCAATTTCCTTATTGTTCTGGTCGAAGCAGCGGGAACAAAATCACATCGCGAATGGTCTGGGAATTGGTCAACAACATCACCAGCCGATCGATGCCAATTCCTAGCCCGCCCGCCGGTGGCATCCCATTGCGTAAGGCGCGAATAAAATCGTGATCCATCTTGGCCATCGAATCTTCTTCAGATAGTCCATCCAACTGTGTCTTGAACAGCTCTTCCTGCAAATCCGGATCGTTCAATTCAGTATAGGCGTTGGCCAACTCCATTCCCTGCACAAACAATTCAAAGCGTTCTGCAATGGCAGGATTGCCCGTCTTGCGTTTGGTCAGCGGACAAATACTGGCTGGGTAGTCAATCACAAAGATGGGACCAACCAAACTGTCTTCCACTTTTTCTTCAAAGATATCACTCTTGATCACGTCCGGATGGCGGCCTGCCGTTTCAATGCCAATCGTTTTGGCATAGTCGATGATCGCTTGTTCATTATCCGGATCGACACCCGTGTGTTCTTGGAACAGGTCGGCGTATGTCTTTCGCTGAAATGGCGTCGCGAAATCGATTTCCGTTTCACCCCAAGGCAACTTCGTACCATGACCCAAAACAGCAATGGCATCGCTAATGATCTGTTCGGTCAGATCCATCATCGTTTCGTAATTGCCAAATGCCTGGTACACCTCCAGCATGGTGAATTCCGGATTGTGTTTGGGGCTGATCCCTTCATTCCGGTACACTCGGCCAAGCTCGAATACTCGTTCCATGCCACCGACTAGTAACCGCTTTAGATGCAGCTCTAAGGCGATTCGCATATACAGCTGGATGTCCAGCGCGTTGTGGTGCGTGACAAATGGCCTAGCTGCCGCGCCGCC
>JAGQOZ010000525.1 GCA_020426955.1 Planctomycetales bacterium | reverse complement strand
TAACCAGCGAATCAATCTGGTCCTTCATCAGCGCCAACAAGGGCGAAACCACCAATGTCAGCCCGGGCAACATCAACGCGGCGGCCTGATAACAAAGCGACTTGCCACCGCCCGTGGGGAAAATAGCAACGGCGCTGTATCCAGCCAGCAATCGCGTAATGACGTCCGCTTGGCCCTCTCGCAACGAAGAAAACCCAAACTGTTGCTGAATTACGTCCTGCCAATGTTCTGCGGTTAGCGCCTGCGAGTCGCTCATTGCGTTGTCCTTGTACACAGAAGTAATGCTGATGCAAGAAAAGTGTACAGGCGAACACGTTTGTGTCAAGTGGGTTCGACCAATCGATCTTTTTGCCCAAGACTATGGTCTGTCCGTATTGTTCTGGTAAATTGTCACTGGCAAATGCAGCGTCGTTTGTGGATTGGTTTCGTTTTACGGTAGGAGCGTGAAAATGCAAAAGATCGTGGTTTCGATTTGTCTGTTCTGGGTAAGTGTCAGCTGGGTCACTGCGCAAAACGCTTCGCCGCGGACGAACGTGGTCGACATTGGTTCGCAGCGACAGCTTTTCGTCAGCCGAAACCTGATTGACCGGTTGGACGGAGCGACATTAAAGCTGCATCCGCCGCAAGCTAAGGAAATCGTTTTGCAATTCGATCAGCCGTGGGAAGGAATCTACAGTGGTTACGAAACCGTTTTGCAGGATGGTGATACGTACCGGTTGTATTACCGTGGACTTCCTGTCGCTAGGCATTCGCTGGAAACGGAAACAACGTGTGTGGCAGAAAGCAAGGACGGCATTCATTGGACGAAGCCCGACCTGCAGATCTACAACGTGCAAGGCCACGCGACGAACAACGTGGTTTTGGCGCACAATCGAGGTTGTCACAATTTAGCTCCGTTTATTGATACGAATCCCGCCTGTCCGCCAGCGCAACGCTATAAGGCGCTGGGCGGCACCGGAGCGCCGGGGCTGTTGGCGTTTGCTTCGGCGGATGGGATTCATTGGTCCCAGTTGCAGGACCAGCCGGTGATCACCGAAGGGGCCTTTGATTCGCAGAACAACGCATTCTGGTCGTCCAGCGAACAGTGCTATGTCTGCTATTTTCGCGTCTTCCGAGAAGGTAAACGCTGGATCGCTCGCACTACATCACAGGATTTCCTTCACTGGGAAACTCCACAAGACCTGAGCGTTGGTCAACAACCTCGTCAGCATCTGTATACAAACCAGTTAACACCCTATCCACGAGCTCCTCATGTTTATTTGGGCTTTCCGACTAGGTATTTCCCTGGACGTCAAGTCATTACTGCGGACGAGGCAAATCAGATTGGCACGCCTGACGAATGGGGTTACGCCAAGGATTGCACTGACATTCAGTTGATTTCCACAACAGGGGGCACCCAACTAGATAGAACCTTCATGGAGGCGTACCTACGCCCGGGGCTGGACCTGCAGAACTGGACGTCTCGAGCAAGTTATGCGGCGCGGGGAATCGTGCAGACCAGTGACACGGAATTGTCATTGTATGTCAAGCATCATGCGGGATATCGATCGATTCACGTGCGTCGCTACACGCTGCGACCAGATGGCTTTACGTCCGTGAATGGACCATTTGCAGGAGGGAGTTTGCGAACCGTTCCCATTCAGTTTCAGGGACGAACACTGACCGTAAATTATTCCACTTCGGCCGCCGGAAGCATCGCCGTCGAATTGCAATCTGTGGACGGCCAGCCGATTCCGGGGTACTCGCGGCAAGACTGCGATACGCTGATTGGAGATCGCATCCAAGACGTGGTGCATTGGCAAGGCAAGTCGGACGTGTCGGCATTGGCCGATCGGCCAATTCGACTGTGCGTCTATCTGAGCGACGCCGATTTGTTTTCGTACCAATTTGTGGAATAACGTTTGGACCGCACAAAAGGTTCGTTCTATCTTCTGAAATGTGACGGGTTGTTGCCATTTCGCGACAGAGGCGGAATGCGAGTTGAACTTCAGCAACATTCCACGTGCTGTGTTTTGCTGCAATCGGCACTAGTGGAAAATGGTGAAAGTTGAATTTTACGTAAGCTTGAAGCTTGTACCACCATTTGTGTCTGGCGCAGCTACCTTTTCTTCATTGGGTACTTGCTTCTGTATCAAACCCCGAGGAGAACGATGGTAATTACGCTCGTCATAATCGGTGGACTGCTTGTCGCCGCAGTCATTGGCTTATCTGTGGCAACAGTCTACAACCGCTTGGTGAAACTGAATAATCTATGTGACAATTCGTTCGCACAGATTGAAGTGCAATTGAAACGTCGCTACGACTTGATTCCCAATTTGGTCGAGTGCGTGCGAGGTTACATGCAGCACGAACAAGAAACCTTAGAGAATGTGATCAAGGCTAGGAATCAAGCGTCTGCCGGCTTGGCCGAATTAGCCAAGAATACATCCAGTGGTGCTGCGATCAAGAGCTTTGCTGGTGCGGAAGGCCTGCTTTCAAACGCATTGGGAAGACTGTCTGTGGTGATGGAAGCGTACCCAGAATTGAAAGCCAACGAAAACGTTGCAGTTATGACCGAGGAACTGACTTCGACCGAAAATCGCATCGGGTTCGCTCGTCAATCATTCAACGACTGGTGCACCGAATTTAACGTTTATCGGCAGAGCTTTCCTACGATCTTGTTTGCCGCGTCTATCGGGTATGGCGATGATCGAGACTTGCTGGAATTCGAAGACAGTGCCGCCATTCAGCACGCTCCCGCAGTAAGCCTGACGTCATGAGCTGCCCCACAGTTAGTTTCTTCGATTTACCGATGAACTGTTGATTCGGTCTACCAACGATCCATCAGGACCGTTCGAAATTGCCTTCGCCGTCTTGTTTAAACAGGACGGCTTGTAGGAGAGTTCGATGCGAAAGTATCAGGAACATCAACAAGAAGCGCGAGACAACACTTTTACGCTTGTGTTTTGGTTCCTCTTTGGCGTTGCCACCACTGCGGGGCTCACGTCGTTGGTAGTGACCTATCTGGTGGCCGTGTATCTTGAATTCAATGGAGTGTCACCGAACGAACACACATCCGCACTTGCGTGGAGTTATGTTGCGGTGTTTGTCTGTTGCAGTGCCGTGATTTCTATTGTCAGCTACTTGAAAATCAGCGCGCTGGCCGGTGGTGGTCACGTAGTGGCAGAAAGTTTGGGCGGCGAATTGTTGGAACCGAGTGCCGACAATCTGCATCATCGCAAAGCTTTGAATATTGTCGAAGAAATGGCCATCGCTTCGGGAATTCCGACGCCTCCGGTTTACTTGTTGCCGCATGATTCGGGGATCAATGCGTTTGCCGCCGGTTATTCTCCGCAAGATGCCGTTATCGGGTTGACGAAAGGCTGTGTCGAACGCTTGAACCGAGACCAGTTGCAGGGCGTGATTGCGCACGAATTTTCGCACATCTTCAACGGAGACATGCGACTGAATATTCGTATGGTCGGCGTGTTGCACGGAATTCTGTTTCTGGTCACCACGGCCGAAATGATCATTTCGCACGGTCAACAATTAATGGAAGACGAACGTCCTCGACATGGGAAAGGGGACCCATTCATCAATGGTTTAGTGCTGATTGTGATTGGCTCTATGCTGTGGCCCGTCGGTATGATTGGATATTTGGTAAGTTATTTGATCAAGGCGGCCACCTGTCGCCAGCGAGAATTCTTGGCGGATGCTTCGGCAGTCCAGTTCACTCGAAATCCGCAAGGTATCGCCAGTGCACTAAAAACCATTTTGGGACACGACAAAGGAAGCCGAGTGACTTCGCCTCAAGCCAAAGAAGTCAGCCACTTCTTCTTTGCATGTTCCGGCGGTTCGATTGAACGCATGATGCTGCTGCATCCGCCGATGCGTGAACGCATTGTACGGCTCGAACCAGACTGGGACGGCGTGGCGGAATATGCGGACGACGCTTCGCTGGGCGAATATGACGGACACTTTGCGTCGTCCATGAATCTTGTATCGCAAACTGCCATGGGGCTGGTTGGTAGCAGTTTGTCGGAACCTGCCAGTTCGTCCGACGTGGCGGAGCTCACAGCCAGGGACAACAATGTCAGCCAACGGATTGTGACTGAATTTCATAGTGGTCAGGAACACATGGCTCAGGTGAAGGATTCCATTCCGGATTTGTTCATCGACTTGGTTAGCACGGCGGATGGAGGCGAAGTCTTCCTGTATGCGGTCTGGTTTCATTTTCAACGCGACCAAGACGAATTGCTTGCCAGTTCGGCGTTTTCAGGAGCGAAAAAATTGGTGCCCGCTTTGAAAACGTTAAGCGATCCGCAAATCATCTGGTTAATGGACATGGCACTGAGTCT
>JAGQOZ010000524.1 GCA_020426955.1 Planctomycetales bacterium | reverse complement strand
CTAGATGGTCTTGCAGAAACGTTAGATCCTCGATTGCAGGATTTAGCTTGCGAGTTGGCGATATGTGTTGGCCTCCGTGATTTGTTTGACGTATCCGACACAACAATTCAAGGCATTCTACCATTGCGCTTTGTCGGGCCTGCCGTGCGAGGCGTTTTTCGCCGTGCCCGAGTATTCTCGGGTCAGCTAACTAAACTCGAAGTAGGTTTTTGGGAACGTTCACCATTCGAAATCATTGATGATGCCGAATGGATGTTAGAGACTCGATTGGATTTCGAGGCCGTGAAGCGAATGCTCAAGGCTTCAATTATATGGAGTAGAAATTTGGAAGCAGAACCGGAAGCCCACGCCGTGCTTGTGGAAATTCGGTCGGACTATTTGCTATTTGAGTCGGCGATGGAAGAAGTTGATGCGTTCTTGTCCGAAAACTCCGATTGCGTGACGGTACTCGGGCAAACTCAGTGGCTGCAATCGTTGTTGGCAGCGTTGCCAGAATCCGCTTTGCAACCACGCCCCTGGTGGCTAACTGATCAATTGGCAAGAGAATTCGTTGAAAGCGATTTGGACGCCAGAGAATCTGACCATCAGTTCGGATTACTAGAAACCGAATTGGCTTTCGCAACGCCTGTTTCCAAGTCTTCAGATTCCGCGCTAGAAGAAATTTCCACGACATTTGATTTTGCCTTGGCGGCCCAAGGCAATGAACATTCTGCGTGGCGTGGATTCGCTATGTTTTCCGGAAATACGGGTTTAGAAGAAATCACCCTGCGATTGAAATTCAATGATGAAATCGGCACGGATTGGGAGGCAGTGGTTCAGGAAGTCCAGAAATCAATCCGCTTAGGCGTCGAAATACAGGTAGCACCACACCGACAACTCTTAGGTAGTGATCAATCAAATCGAATGTACCGCATTCGATTCGGAACACAAACATTGGATCTGAACGTCGTCTGGCAGCCAGATCAAGAAAACTTTTTTGGCACCGAAGTCTTAGATTCGTCACGAGTCGACTTGAGCCGCACTCAGCCTAAGGTATTCTCAAGGCGGCGAGTTTAATCACGAATTGTCGAGTCCAACATTAGATCAAAGACGCCAAGATAGCATTGTAACTTATGGCAGCAATTTCGTTATCGGTGTCTCGCAGATGCTAGGCCAACCTTCTGAGAAACTGTTCAAGATGTGGAAACTCAGAAATCAGTTTGGCCAGACCCAGGTGAAGCCAGCTCTCAATCAGAGATTCTGCATTTCGTAGCTCGCAAAAGCAATCCTCGAATCGCTGAATCGCCCAAGCATTATTTTCCAACGAACCTCCTTTATGGAATTCGGTGCTTGCTTCAAAACAATCCTTCAGAAAGTCCTCACGCACTTCGCAAATTGCAAAAAGAACTTGCTCTTTGAAAAATGAGTAGGCGATGAACTCCATATCCGATTTCGAGTAATCGCTACTTCTACTGATTTCGAACTGTTCACAGAAATCGAATGACTTCCTGCGTCGGTTTCGATCCCAGAAAAACCAGAAAATTACGAATTGATGTTCGGCCGCAGTGAGGCGGATTTCCGAGCACAGTGGCGCTGGTTGAAAAAGTCGGCCTACTTCGTACCAGCGTACTCGTTCGGGTATCCAAGTTTTCAAGCGAGGCACTCGATCTGTTTCTAGATACGATTCTCCAACGTCACAGATTACATTCGTGTAAGCGCGAGTCCGTGCTTCAAACGAAATGATGTCATTGTTCAACTTTTCGCGCACTAAGGCCAATGCGTTCTCTCCACATACATCCGCCAATTGTAATTGCCAAGACTTAGATTGGTTTAATACCAGCAAAACTCGAGAGAGCGTTACACTCGTAGGACGTTTTTCTCCCGAAAGCCACGTCTCGATTGTCCTTTTTCCAACTTTGGCTTTTCGGCAAATATTCTTTCGCAACACGTCTGACGCTGCCGTCAGGACGAGTTGAAACGCCTCCTTCGAGAAGTTTTCGACCGGTATGGGCATTCTTACGTAGTGCGCGATTGTGCGCGATTTCAAGACTGTACTTCAAACAATTGCTGCCAAACAATGGCATTGTCAAGTGGAGCCAATGACAGCCATCACAACACCGCACATTATCGGACCGTTAGTGACGGAAAACAATACAAAGCCAAGATCATTTGTTTCGAACCCAATGGCCGACACGCAAAGAAATTTGAGCACCGAGCTTGGAGAGTTGCACCGGCTGCGTAGGCAAGTTCGGCTCTGAACATCAATGTCAGTGATCGTCATTCACAGAATTGACTGCCTTCGAACAAAGGAAATCGCTGTCACCTTTTCGCGGCAGAGCCGATTCTGTCATAGACATACAAGACATTCCGTAATGCGTTTACCCATATCGACTTGATCGATTGGGGGTGGCAATTCCATCGGATGCACACTGGTATTGGTTTAGGTGTTACTTAATAAGCCGACGGGACTTGCTTGATTGTAAAAGAAAGGAGCTTTTTATGCTTGATATTGCCCCGTCAGGGGATCTTGAGACGACGGACCTTTTTGTTGAGGAGATCTTCGTCAAACAGCCATCTCCCGATGCCCCACCAAAGTTGACCCCCAATGCTCTAAAGGTCTTGTCACTGACGAATCCTGTGCTCTCAATCCCCGAGGACGCGATTTGTCAGATTGCGAGTCTATCAGAAGAAGAGTCTACGCAGTCCACAGTAACGGCGGCAGAGGGCATTTATCGAGCAGATCCAGTTCGGACTGCGAAGTTGCGATTGTGCGACGCGGGTATCAAAGGGCTGCGCAAAGCGATGGTTCTGGCTGAAGAAATTCGGGCATCAGCCTGGCGTGACGTGAAAGGTAGTCCGGTCGAGGAAATGGACCGAGCAGCGTCCCGTTCCCGATGGGGGCTATGGGTTCTGCCACCAGTTCTGGCCCTTGGAATCAGTTTCTTGTTTGGGGCATTGTCGCTGCTTGTCTGCGAACCAACGAACGGCCTGGTTTTGCTTGATCTGAGCGGACATCTTGAAGGCTATGCCACAGCTGTCAAGCTCGCGCTGGTCTCGGTGCCGTCCATGTTGGTTTATATGGTGACATGGGGATTGCTAAGCCTGCTCAAGCCATCGACCGCAAAGCGGACTGCACTCGCGATCCTGCTGATTCTGCTACCGATTGCCGTCCTGACTGCGTTTCTGTTCGCCATGAAAATGAGTGCGGATATGAACCCGGATCCGTTCAATCCGGAACCGTTCCCGCCATTCTGGATTGTCGTTTTCCTGTTCATGATGAGCTCTGCGGGGACCGCCGTTTGTAGCAAGCTTCTCATTAGACGAGTGATATGCCGGCCCTTGGGAATCGAGCTTAAAGAAAGTGTGGATCTGCTGTTTCACAGTGACCGCGCGATGCGATGGGACATCCGGAGCGAGCAGTGCGAACTGTTGGCTGCACAGTTTCAGAGTGTCATCGACGACCTTGAGGCAGAGCGTGCAGCATTCGTTGCTCAATGTCTGGCGGAGCTGGCTGGCGCCCGAAAATACGTGGCCGACCAGGTAAATGCCGCAGCAGATGAAGCTAGAAGACGCGTGACTCCAATACCCCGCTGTCTGCAGACGCGATCGCGCGATCCCCACCGTAACGGACAGACCGATGGAAGCCTCAGACCCCGCTAAACACAAACTCGCCTTTGTTCCAACCACTTTTTCAGGAGGTTTATCAACAATGAAAACCATTACCGCTGTATGCACAATGGTTGTTTCGATCTTTTCCGTTTTAGCAAACAGTGCCTGTGCTGGAATAGATGCCGGGGCGACTCTAATTATCTGTTCCGAAGTTGTGACTCCTGCGGTCCAGGCAGATCTCCAAAGTCAGATTGGCACTTTACTGACTGCTACACCAGCCGGACATCGACTTGTTGTGGTCAAAGGGAAAGACCACATACCCGTGATCAACATTACCATTCCTTCCGGATCAGCACGCCAACGATTACGAAATCGTACCGTAACACAAGCGATGGGATTGCTGCGACAATTCCTGGACCAAGCATCTCAAAACAGTGAGACTCAAGGTTCCCAAATCGGGTTCCCCAACCTGCCGGCATCATACTGGTCAACCATGGCCGGACGGACACCGTGCAAAATCATACTGATTGGAGACCCCATTTTCGATGATTCGCGGCACTTGTTCTGGAGTTTCCGCGATGGACGCTTTCCCTCTGATGCAGCACTCACCGAACCAACAAGCAGCTGTCCATTTGTCAATCGAAATCACAAGAAAATCCCCAGCGATGTTCAGATCTCGATCTTAAGTCCTGCAGAGTGGGGCAGTAGTCAGGAGCATCGCGATCGAGTCATACGATGGCTACGCTTGGCCTGCCAGGAAAGCC
>JAGQOZ010000523.1 GCA_020426955.1 Planctomycetales bacterium | reverse complement strand
AGGTTGTCACAATAAACCGGTCGTACGTTCTCAGAATCCAGATGACAGCATATTGGCAGAACGAGAAGTGCAGACGGTGGGTGACATCACTGCGCCAGTTGGATTACGAGCGGTTCGAGCCGAAGGCTTGACGCTGGTGAATTCGCTACGAGCGACCGGCAGTGACCCTCCGCCCAATTCGCAGCGAACGATGGTGATTGAAGACATGAAGCGGCGAAGCATCGAAAATCCGAACGAGATTCTCGCTTCGCCCAACACATCCATTGTTGTGGTGCGAGGCATCATTCCGCCGGGCGCACAAAAGGGAGATCGCATTGACGTGGAAGTCACTGTTCCTCGACGTAGCGGCACCACCAGCCTGGAAGGTGGTTGGATGCTGCAAGCTCGCCTGTTGGAAACTGCCTACCTGGGCAATCAGTTACGAACCGGTAGAACCTTAGCCTACGCCGAAGGTTCCATCATGACCGACAGCCAAATTGAAGGGGAAACCAGCGAAGTGGCGCAGGTTCATGGACGAGTCATCGGCGGAGGCGTGGTCAATACAGACCGTTCGCTGGGCTTGGCTCTCCGCTCGGATCGCCACATGGGTATCTATTCCATCAAAGTCAGCGACGCCATCAATCGCCGATTTCATCATTTCGATCGAGGCAGCAAAAAGGGGGCAGCCACTCCTAAGACAGACAAGTACATCGAACTGGCCGTGCAGCCCCACTATCGCAACAATTTGCTGCGGTATTTGCGAGTAGTCCAATTGGTACCGTTGCGAGAATACACGGCGGAATTGCCTGATCAGCTGGAACGACTTGGAAACGAATTGCGGGCCATGGAGACTTCCCAAATGGCCGCCTTGGAATTAGAGGCCATCGGAGACCAAGCAGCTCCCACATTGCGATCTGGTCTAGAAGCGTCCGAACCATTGATTCGATTCTATTCCGCCGAAGCCTTGGCCTACCTAAACGACGCCACGGCGGTCCCCTACCTGAAAGAAGCAATCGAAACAGAACCGGCCTTTCGCTGGAACGGTTTGACAGCGCTGGCCGCCATGATTGACGTTGATGCGCACGAAGCATTGTCTGAACTGATGCATTCCGAAAGCGCGGAAACTCGATATGGCGCATTCGACGCTTTGCGAGAAGCGAATCCTCGCAACCCAACAGTCCAAGGCCAAGTGCTTGGAGACATTTTGGTGATGCACCACGTGCCATCCGACCAAGAACCCATGGTTCATGTACGTCGGCAAGGCCGACCTGAAATGGTGATGTTCGGTAGCCAAGTCCAGCTTCAAGCTCCATTCGCGCTATTCGCAGGCCATGACATCATGGTCAAATCGGACGGTGACAAAGTGAAAGTGATTCGCTTTCACGTGAGCCCGGATCGAGGCGACCAAGTTCGCTACTGTCGTTTTGATTTGCAGGAAATTGTCAAAGCCATGGTCGAATTGGGTGGCTCGTACGCAGACGTAATCACCGTCATCATGGAAGCCAAAGAGAAAGGTTGCTTTGGTGGTCGAGTTGTCTTTGACGCGTTGCCCAAATCGGGCCGTCAATACACTCCGGAAATTGCCGATGAAGCGGACGAACCATTCGAATCCGAAGACGACGCTGTCGATCAGAATGTGACAGACGCGGCGTAGCATGACTGCCGCCGCGGACTATTCAATCAATTGGTGAAAATAGTAACACAGTCCGTCCGGAGCAACAACAAAGAAGACGCGGTATTGCTTACCGTCTCGTTCGTCCACGCGTTCGTTGGCAATGGGAATACCGCGTGATGCCCATTCCTCTTTCGTTCGATCCAAACAAGCGACTCGGATGGCAGCACCTTCATTGCCGGGATCCAAGCCATTGATCGAAAAGCCGATCCGCACTCCGTCTCGTTCCATGATCACCGTTGGCACCGGCGACGTCTGTCGTTCAACTTCCGTCAAACCAAAGTGCTCAGCATACCACGTGGCAGCCTGATCAATATCGGTAACAGGCAAACCTAGGATGTCATCGCCATAGGGAAAGGCAGCTTCAAAAAGAGTGGCAGTTTGGTTCATCAATGGTACTCGGCTGTTGACGGGTGAATTCGACAAGTCGAATTAATCTCGCGGAAAGTATTCGCCAGATATCTTACGACACAAGCGACTCGGCTGCATCCGTCTGTCGCGAATTCTGATTGGCTGTTATGCGTTCCAGTTCATTCGCATTGACAACTTCGTGCACAAGAATTGGTTGTCCCACGCAGCGAATTCTGCGTAAGATGGATCAAAGTCGTATATTCTCGCTAAAACCGCTTTGAAACCTGAGCAATGAATCGTCGCAAGCCACTGACGTTGGTCGATTATCTGCTAGTGGCAATCGCCCCTGCGCTGATCATGTTGCTGATTGGCAGTTTGATGTTCTTTTTGATCATGGTCCTGTACCGAGGCAACTATCCGGGAAGACTTCAGGCCATTGCCGCGTTGTTTGTGTTTGCCGCGGTGCTGATTGGCAGAATTGCCATCGAAGAAGGCAAGGAGTATGCGCAGTTGTTCGCCATGGCGTTGGGTTTGGCCACTCTGCTGGCCATCATGCGTCTGGTGGAAAACGGCGTCTTGGTGGGAATCATCTTAGTCATCGCCGCGTGGTGGAGTGCTCAGCGACTGACTTGGGATTGCACCGTCATTGATCACGATCAAGACACCAGCGGCCGAGGACTTTTGGAGAACTGGCATAGTTCACAAGCCGTCAAATCTTTGGATTCTGATGATGAAGCACAAGCAGAGTCAGCGACGACGGAAAACAAATGGTTCGCTTGGCTGATGAAACGCAAAGCGAATCATTCGCCGGGTATGACGGTTGTCTATTTTTGTCTGGCATCGCTTCCGATTTTTGGCTTGGGCCAATGGCTGCTTCCCAGCCGATTCCTGCCGGTTCGCCGCGAAGCATTTCACTTGCTGGTTGTCTATGTTGCAGCTGCTTTGGCGCTGCTTATGGTCACCAGCTTCTTGCAGTTGCGTCGCTACCTACGACAACGCAACGTTGATATGCCATTGGAAATGACAGGCACTTGGCTGACGGTTGGAACGACTTTGATTGTGGCCGTGCTGGTCGCTTGCTTGGGCCTGCCACGACTTTCACCTGAATACTCCATCAGCCATCTCTCCGTGTTTCAATCGCCGACGGAACGTCAAGGTCGGCCGGACGAATCGGATTGGGCCCTGGGAGACGAAGGGCATCATCAAGACGATGCCACTCGAAGCGGCAATGACAATCAATACCAGCCGCAGCCAGACGAACCGAATAGCGGAAGCCGCACGGACGAATCGTCACAGCGGCCGAATTCGTCGAACCAGACATCTGATCAACGCGAAACAGTTTCCGACGGTTCGGCAGACGAAAATGCAGACGGCACTGGGGATCGCAATTCAGACAACGGTCAACCATCTGGCACCGGACAAGGTGATGCGGCGAATTCGCAACAGACCACTTCGCCAAACGAACAGGATGATCCATCTTCGGATGGTTCGCAAAAGTCGCAGCAATCAGGACAGGGACAAGGCCCCAACCAAAATCAAGCGTCAAGAGATCAGTCAGAACAGTCGGCCCCAAATTCTCAGCGTCCCTCGGCTGGCCTGCTGCAGCAATTGGGCAGCTGGGCCGGCCGACTCATTCAAGCCGTCTATTGGCTGGCCGTCTTGGCGTTAGCAATCTGGTTTGTGTGGCGATATCACGCGACCATTGCCAGATTCCTGCAGGAGCTTCGCGATTGGTGGGCCAAGTTGTGGGGCCGAGCGGAAAAGTCAGATGCAGCAGTTTTGACCGAAGCCAATCACGCTGAGCCTGGACCGAGATTCCCTGCGTTTCTAAGCGAGTATCGCAGCGGCTCGGTTGCTCGAATGCCGCTACACGAATTGGTCACATTTTCATTTGCTGCCACCGAAGCCTGGGCCGCTGATCAGACATGGCAGCGAACAAACGATGAAACCGCATTCGAATTTGCGGAATCGTTGGCCCAACGTTGCCCGGAACTGGCGCCAGTGCTGCTTCGCTTGCCACAATATGTGGGCGTGGTCCAGTATTCGCAGCGAAAACTCACTGACAAGATCAAGCCGGACCTGGTCCAGTTGTGGAACTATCTGGTAACACATCCGCCTCAACCGCAGCCAACCTCGCCCACTAATCCGCTTTAAAGTCCGGATGCAAAGGCGAACCGCCGTAGTAAGGATATTGATCAAACTGGTCGCCGTTACCTTGAGCCCGAGCGTCTGCTGTGGCCAGCAAACGTTGATGTAATTCGGCTTTTAGTTGCTGCAGAGTTTCCGCGTATTCGGGCGAACCTGCGACGTTGTTCACTTGGAACGGATCTTTGCCGATGTCGTACAATTCGAATTC